>CAYZRH010000153.1:0-1562 GCA_964480805.1 uncultured Desulfurococcaceae archaeon | reverse complement strand
CCCCGTAGATTAGCACAAGGGGAGTATTTGACCTTTCCTTTTCACCTGGTTTCCATATCTTCATTTGCCTACCTCCTCTTTTAAAGGAAACTCTCTCTCAATGAACCCCGCCCACTTTCCCAAGAAAAACGCAAGAAGCATCGCCTCCTCTGGGGTAGAGGCTTTATCCCACAGCTTGGAAAGGCAGGTACTGAAGCTCTCACCAGAAAGATAAGTAGCTACCACAGTAGCCATTGCCTCATTGAAGTCACACCCCATTGCTTCTGCTAAGGTCTTTTTGTTGGTTTTTCTTATCTTTAACTCAGGCTTCATGCTACCCCTCCTCTAACTTGCCTCCTTATCTCATCCCTCACTATCCTAAAGGCCACACTCAATGCCTCCTCCCACATGGTTCCATGTACCCGGTAGCTTCTCTGCACCTTTCCACCATCCCACCTTACTTGTAGGTTGACCAAATGGGTATTGGGACCGGGCTCATAGCTCACCACAGCCACCACTTCTGCCACCTTTATGGCCTTCTCTACCATGCTACCTCCTCCGGCTTCGTCTCTCCATTCCCCACCTGCTTATCCCCCTTCCTTCTGTAAAGCAGAGGAGAAGCAAGCCCGGTTTCACAGAGCTGTAAGTAAGGACACTGGTCAGGGAAGAAGCAGGCAGTCTCGTTCCGGAAATAGCTCCCCTCCTTTACCATCCTCTTAATCTCCCTTACAGCCCACCTGAGCCTCTCCTTGACCTCCTCGAATTCAATTTCAGTCCGATACACAGTGCTCCCCCAGATCTTTCTTTTGCTATCGTAGTTGGGGAAGTAGAAGGCAGGACGTCTCAGGATATCCTCCTTGAGCCTGTCCGTGTAATTATTCAAATCCTCATTCACCCCGGGTTTCATCTGTGGTACCCGGATCGGCCTCATGAGAGCCTTGTCAGCATCAGGCAGGGCAAGAAAATAGATAGCCAACTGGGACTTGGCAAAGGTGGGATGGAGATACTCCTGGGGCCTTCCTGTGTACTTGAACTCGGCAAACCAGTCTCCACCTACCACGTCTATGAACCCATGGAGCCTCGGCAACTTTTCCTCTATAAGGGTAAACTCCCACTCAGTCTTTCCCCTCAAAGGCTCCACCAGTCCCAGCTCTTCCATGGCATCTCCAAGTGCCGTTATCTTCGCCAGCTCTACAGCCTCTTGCTCATCCCTGTGGTTGAGTATGAAAGGAGCTATCTTCTCCTGATCCTCATCACACATCGCCGCCAAAAGAGAGTGCATATCCCGCCCCCGCTTCAGGGGCAGGGGTACCATCTCCTCTATGGGCTCAAGACCTAAAATCTCCTCAATGTACCACTTGCGCCTGCACCTGAGGAAAGACATAAGGGAGGAATAGGACAGCTGAGGTTCAAATTTCTCAACGTATTCAATGCACCTGAAGAACTGCGGAAGAGCACATAGGCCGGGTTTGATGTAGTGTACACACGGCTTGCCTTCCACCTTCCTCCTGAACCTACATGCCATTTTGCCCCTCCTCGTGCCTCCCTATATACCACATTCAGGCAAAAATGTCAATACAAAA
>CAYZRH010000152.1:0-1601 GCA_964480805.1 uncultured Desulfurococcaceae archaeon | reverse complement strand
ACGAGAAAACCTAGTCTCGCTCACGGTCGAAAAATAACGCCAGCCAGCATATTATCATAGTCGCCAGCGTCGCGTAGAAGAAAGCTTGACTAAAGATATCCACGTCCCTCACCTCCTCGACTTCTTAGCCTTCTTGACTTTTCGACGCTTCTTAACCTTGCGTGCCTTCTTTCCTCTTTCGACGTGACTCTTAGACTTCTGCTCCTCCGTCAATAATTGTTGAACCCTTCGCTCAGTTAACTTCACTAATGCAGCCGTCACCGTGGTCGAGTTGGGTATTCCATATTCGGTTAAGGCCCTGTGAACGGCCCTTACGGCCTCAGCTATTCGCTTAGTGTCTCTAACGCGAGGTCCTTTCCGCCTTTGAGCCCACACCGCGTATATGTGTGGAATCAACTTCTCCATTAAGCACCACGGTAATATCAACGCCCTCCTCTTTCGTCGATAAGAGAACGTCACCGTGACGGCCACGGCTTTAGTGTTCACCTTCCGATAGTAGACTTTGCTCTTAGCCACCACCTTCACAGCGGTCGATAACCTCAACCACTTCACCGTGACCTTCCTTAACTTCACGTCCACGTAGTCAGTTGCTTCACTAACTTCCTTCAACGGGCCGCCTAAGCTTTTCCAATCCGAGGGCGATAAGACCAAGACTTGAGGCGCTAAGACCTCCCCGCACTTCAAGCACTTGACCTCCCCGCGCTCCACGTCCTCGAAGACTCTATGTCTGCACTTAGTCAATTAGCCCCGCCCTCCTTAAGCGACTCAGCTCTTTCTTTGCGTGATTAGGCGTGATGTTCAAGATTTTAGCGATCTGATAATGATCCAAGCTCCTATCAGCCCTCTTCAGCCTTAGTATCTGCTGCCTTATGCTGAGCTTCTCGACCTTAACCTCGACCTCCTCGACCTTAGCGGTCTCCTCCTCGACCTCGACGGGGTTCTTTAGCCAGCTCTCTATTTCCTTGACGTTAGAGTTTATGAAGGTGTTTGAGACTTTCTTAGCCCTTAGATCCACGATAAAGCACAGCCTTTCCTTTAGGGTCGAGGCCCTTTCTGCTATTCGTTGAGCTAGCCTATAGTCGTTGAGGTAGACGTTGAGCTTAGCCACGCTAAGCGAGGCCCTAAAGACTACTAAGTGGGTTGCCTGCCTAAACTCCTCAGCTTCAAGCTCCTCGATTAGCTGCGTCACGATTAGGGTCTTTTCGACCCCCAGGTGTCTTTGAAGCGCTAATATCTTTGCGAGGTCACCGTGACTCTTGAAGCTAGGTAGGTCCTCGACGATTATAACGTTAGGCTTCTTCTTAGCGACCTTTTCAAGGTTTATTGTCCTTTCAGCCCCCTTAACCGTGGAAAGCCTTGAAAAGACTAGGGTCCTTGAACCATCAGCCATTAGCCCCGCTAAGTAGCTCTTTCCCACTCCACGGTCCCCGACTATTATCAGGGTTAGGGGGTTCTCGATCACCCTAGTTTCCTCGACCCTAACCTCCCCCTCCTCCTCCGAGGGGGAGGAGCGCCCAAACAGCCGTTTTAGGAAGTTCATGTTCCACGCCCTCCCTCGCGCCCTAGGGCGGGCCAGCCCTATTTAAGCTTTTCGGCTCAAG
>CAYZRH010000151.1:0-1632 GCA_964480805.1 uncultured Desulfurococcaceae archaeon | reverse complement strand
CTTCTAGAATCTAGTCTATGGAAAACCTCTATAGAACCATAGAAGCTACGGGGTTTTAGAAACCTATATCTCTTAACTAGAGATATTATATCATCCGGGCTATCAACACGTAATGGTCTACCACCAACCCATCTAATCCACTTCCTACCCTCACCTTCAACCCCAGCCCACCTGTTTTTAAGAAAGCCAGCTATTTCTCTACAAACATAGTCTCTACTATAGTACTCAACTACATTAACCAAACTAGACCACTCAATAATATGTTTGGGATAACTTACCTACTTATAAGAGACCATACTTATCAAAGAACATGTTATCCTCTAATATAAGAGGTATACAGTCCTCCTATGATTATACACTGGCCTTGTTTCAACAAAGTATACTTCATAGCCTATAGGTAGTAATAGTCTATAGTCTTTAAAGGGTATTGTATAGGATGAACCCATAACGGTAGATCTTAGGTGAGCATACGAATTTCCATGTCTCCACTCATTAACTGGGATCATACTTCTTAATACTCGGTCAAAATCTTCTAGAAAGTCTTGTTCAATAACTATTATTCTTGGCGTAGCACCTTTAGCATGTATTGTTACTAAACCACTGGGTATACTTGTAGACAATACCTTGTCTTCAATAATACTTCTTAAAGGATAGTAGTTCATAGGTCCAAATGTCTTAAGCTCTATACTAGACATGTATGCCTTCAATAGTTATAACCACCCTTTTCTCTCCACTAGATCTACTTAAATCAATAAACACTATTCTCTTAAAAACACCTATTTCAAGAGAACCTTTTATGAATGGAGCTGTTACACTCTTTCCTAGAAGTCCTTCAAGCACACTTGGAGAACACATGTACTTGTTCATAAAATCCTCAAGATCGGATAGTAGGTTGGGTTCATACTCTATAAATAAGACTATACACTTACTCTCTGGTGTAAATACATGAACCAATCCTTTCTCCAGCCCTGTTTCCTTAACAATCTCTTCAACAACACTAGTTATATCAAATGCATTCCATCCACTACTCTCTACAGTATACTCATATACTCTAACCACCATATCCAATCTATGAAACCTCTAACACAGTTGTTTTAGATAGTTTCTACATAATATACTACCTACTAAGCACAACTGAACTATATTAAAGGGAAGCTGACGATAAGTTTACATAGTGAGGTCTTGTATAAGATACTCTAGCTTTAATGTTAGGGAGATGTATGGGTAATGGATAAACGTGTACTTGTATCTTCTATTGTAATAGCTATCCTTATTATAGTATCTACACTAACCCTACTCTATAGCCCATTTTGGAGAGAACAAGAACCTAGTTCTACAACGTACTATCCATCAACTGTAGAGTCCTCTACAACTGTATCGAGTACACCCTACCATACATCTACAGTAACACAGGTAACACGATATACTACAACATCTACACATATAACACCAGCTTCCACGTCTACTTCAATAACTACAGTATACACAACTACGTATATAACTACAACACCAAAGCCTACATCTACAACAGAATTAGAGACAACAACTAGAAAGAAACCAGAGTATCCATGGAGTCATGTAACTGTTTCTGGCGAATGGAGTATTATCGGTCCTGATGGTGGTGATATGCAC
>CAYZRH010000150.1:0-1724 GCA_964480805.1 uncultured Desulfurococcaceae archaeon | reverse complement strand
ATAGTTAAGGAATACGACGGCTCTCAGACCTCCATATATCTGGACGAAATCATTGATGTGACCGAGGTCTCCGCTGTGCTCACTTACAACATATCCGTGAACGCCACAGATACTCTCGGTAATTCCGCCGAGTGGTACAAAGAGGTGGATGGCCCAGTCGGAGCGTTCATAAAGACAGTGGCAAATATGCTCCGAGCCTTCTGGGAGTTCCTCTGCGAGGTAGGGAAAGTGCTGGCGAAGGCTTTGGAAATTCTTATAGACTGGATAGTAAGTTTTGTGAAAGAGATGATAAGCAAATTCCTAGAGACTGTTTTAGAGTTGCTTCACAGTTTTGTGGATGCTATCCAGAAAATATTTTTAGAATCATTTAGTGGACTAATAAGTGCACTTGGCAGCAGACAGCAAGAAAATACACAGAATATAGCATATAAAAATGCAACTGCATTTTTTGTAAATCCACTATTTAAATCACTACTCTTCATATTGTTAGGATTTGCTTTTGCTCTTCAAACAATAGAATTCGCAGTAATGGTTGCCAGTAATGCTGTTCCAGGACTATCTCTACTTCTATCTACAGTTCTCTATGCTATTATAGGTGGAATTTTATTTGGTGTTTATCTCCAAACTCTGGCAGAACTTATATTACCTACAGATGTCTTTAAAAATGATGAAAGCTTCTGGACCGGTAGCTTAGGGTTGGCAGTACAAGGTGCTTATTTTGCTGGGAAGGCATTTCTTAATGTATATAAAATAACAAAATTTCTTCGATTGGCTCTTCTATCGAAAGAAGGATGGGGATTGGTTCTTGCCATCTGTTCTATACTTATAACAATAGGTTTTTCTAAAGCAACAGGAATAATATTATGGTTGAGTTATTGGTTATCACTTATACTCGCAGCTATTGGCTTTGGTCTCACACTCTTACCTTCTCCTCCAGATATTCCAGCAAATCCATTATGGTGGATTGAAGAAGCTATTTCTGGGATAGCATTTACTGTTGCATATTACAATCTCTTCTATGATTCTGATGGAGATGGGATTCCAAATGGATTGGACGGCTCACCATTAGAGAGGTGATCCTCATGTCAAAAAGGTACTATTATTACTTATCAAAAGATTATTACAAACGAATAATAAAATACAGGATTGTCATTACAGTGGGCATTCTAGGTATATTTTCCTTAAATATTATGGCACTATGGCTTATGGTTGTAGGTATTGAATATTTAAGTGAGGGATATTCTTTTCGTGGTTTTGCGATTCTTTCCCTAGTTGTGCCTAGTCTTTTTATTCTTATGTACATACTTGTTGCTTTATTACTTCCGATAAAATATATAGATGATATATTTATAACAGATAAAGGTATAAATATGCCCTTTCCGTATGACAGAAAGACAAAAGAAAATTTTATAAACTACAATAATATTAAAAAAATAGTCGTTTACATTAATCACAAGAATGTTTACTATTCATTGATACATATATATCTAAATAAAGATATCAATCTCTGGTTGCCGGTAGGTTCTAAAAATATAATTGGACTCTCTAAGGTTGATCCGTATCAATTTATAAAGGCCGTAAGAGATTCCACTGAAAATAAAATACCTATCGAATTTAGATCTTGGAACGATCTAAGTAGGAAAACTTAGCTAAAATGTTAAAGTAAGGTTTAAGTAAAAGGAGGTGATAGGAGAAGTATGGGAGATATATCCGTGGAGAAGGAA
>CAYZRH010000149.1:0-1805 GCA_964480805.1 uncultured Desulfurococcaceae archaeon | reverse complement strand
AATAGTATTGCTACTACTATAGCTACTATGGCTATTAAAGCTATTGACAATGGTATCCATACACCTACATATGTTCCTCTAGGTGTTTCTGTTATAGATGGAGCTAGTGTTATAGATGGAGTTGTAGGTCTTGTAGTTGTATGTGGTGTTGTTGGTGCTGTAGGTGTTGTTGTAGTAGATGATACCTCCTTAAATGGGTCAGCAATAGTTATAGTCTCATTCTCAGATAGAGTGATAACATATACAGCCGGTACTCTACCAGGTGCAACATGAGTCACATTATACACGCCAGGCTCAAGAGACAATGTATAGTTCTCACCAGGACTAATAGATCCTACGTAAGACCCATTAATATAGATGCTTATCACAGTATATAGAGACTCTATTATAACTGTTCCATTAATAACAGCTAACATAGGCTTTAATGGATCAATTATTACTAGATCCCCACTAACCTCAAGCATAGACACTATATAGACATAGTTATCACTACCAATAATAGATATATTGTGTACACCATGTTCTATAGTAAAGTTAAGCCAAGAACCACTAGTTATGTTGCCAACTAGCTCTCCATCAACACATACACTACAATCTACACTACTATAGATAGACACACTAGATACACTAGTAGTATAGCTATACGTAGCAATACCACCATCACTACTAAATGGTACACCAACAACAATATAGTTTGACGTAATATATACAAACTTTGTTGCAAAACCGGTATATGTTGGTAGATTACTTGATGGCACATCATATACATAGTAGTCATGCCCACACAAGTCAGTTAGATAACCCTCCCAATCTGGATCATCGTCCTCATAAGTACCATAGAATAATACATAGTAGCTACCAAGTCTTGAGCCAGAGACAATATAGTATATCGGTTTAGAGACACAATAAACTCTCCACTCTAGAACACCAGGATCCCATAGATAGACCCTATTACCACCAAACACTATATAGCCAATAGTACTCCTAACACCACTAACATCTCTAATTCTGAAAACAGCACCAAAACTATTAGCTGGGAGAGTAACCAAGGTATTATAGACTATATTGCCGCTACCAACATTAATATGGTACACATTAACAACCTCATGAACACCAGATGTACCGAGTAATGCTAACACTAGTGTATTATTGTAACGAGCTATAGCAAAAGCCTTATGAGCACTAATATCACTATAAGACAGTGTATAAGACTTATCCCATATAGTATAGCCAGTAGTAGGACTAAGACCATACACTTTAAGTTCAAACCCCTTCACTCTAGCAATAACCACTATATCATTAAACACACTAACTTGCATTGAAAGTCTCTTATACGCTGTTTCATCACTTCTCCTTACAAGTTCCTCGACTTCCTTGATCCTGTACCATTTATTTTCTGAAAGAGAGTATTTGAGTAAGTCTAAGTAATGATAATAACCATAAGCATAATATGCTCCACTACGGATGCCAATACCATAGACTTCACCAATAGGAGATTGCTCTATATCATAGACTACTGGATAATAGTCACATTCTGGTGTAGATTCAGAATAGGCTACTATATCTCCATCACTCTTAACGTATGCATAATATATAAGGGCGACATCGACAACAAAGCGTTCTAACCCCCCTATTACTTCATATGGATTTATATGATTCATTCCCCATGCTTGTTTTGCTTCGCTGTCTATTTGGTTTGTTAATTTCCATGGCTTAGGTTTTAGTAGTTCTTGTTGTAATGGTTGTTGTGCATGGGCTGGTGTTGTTGTGTATGGTATTGTGTATAGTATTATTGATAAGACTAT
>CAYZRH010000148.1:0-1852 GCA_964480805.1 uncultured Desulfurococcaceae archaeon | reverse complement strand
CCTCTATAACCTACTATATACACAGGTACTGGTTATGGATACTGCTAGCTCCATTATTGCTCCTCATACTGGTTCTAATAGCATCTAGAGGTAAGAGGTAGTGCAGAAACTAGTTCTAACCAAGGTTTATAGAGTGCGGGTGCTCCATAGGTATAGAGTTATTGATGTATTTAATGCTAGAGTAGAAGTTGTTAATGGAGAACCAGATTATACAAGGATTAAAGGTTATGTATTGAAAAAGTATAATCCAGAGAGGATGACAGCATTTATAGATGATGTAAACAACGTAATAGACATTATAATAC
The DNA here is from genome assembly GCA_964480805.1 of uncultured Desulfurococcaceae archaeon. Classification (GTDB taxonomy): domain Archaea; phylum Thermoproteota; class Thermoprotei_A; order Sulfolobales; family Desulfurococcaceae; genus CAYZRH01. Next base: position 1,547 of record CAYZRH010000148.1, on the reverse strand, counting down.
TATAGAGCACCACAAATTTGTGTATCATAAACTATTTATGGTAATACCCTCCTAGATCAATAGTGGATCAACAAGGCGGTGTTTCAGGTGGAGCAATGACATACCATAGCCCTAGTTATTATGTGAGGATGGCTATGTTTCCATTTGATTGTGATAAACCTTTGTATGAGAGAGCTTGGGAGATTATTATTGATTATGTTAGTAGGACTGGTGAGCGTAGAGGGGCTTTTGCTGAAGCTGCTAGACAGCTTTATCCTGAACTATACGGGCGTAACCCTAAGAAGGCTGTAAACCGTGTTATTTCTCTAATATACTATCGTTTTAGGACTCATATCTCTAGGATTTCTAGGACTAATGACTTTATGGCTGATGGCTATGATTTGTCTATGGAAAACCCTGAAGCCTATGACATGAGCTATATAGTGTCTCAGTCTAGACCATTACCTAGAGAGAATAGGTTTAAGAAAGACATGGAGCTTCCACGCCCTATATTTGAGTTCAAGAAGCTTCTCCACGCTATAATGAAGGATATCTACAACGATAGACTATACAGTAGATACAGTAGTCTTATAGACATACTTGTATCAGATAAGCGTGTACACGAGATCCTAGGAGATAAGAGAATATGGTATAATGGGAGAAACTATATCAAAATAGATAAGGAATCAGCCGCACTACTATACATTATACTATTGAGGATACATAGACAGATATACGGGCTATCAACACCACCACGTAGACTAATAACAATATTCATAACATACACAAAGTACAGACTAAAAGACATAGAATACGAACTACAGAAGCTAAGCAGTAAATTCTACGACTGGCTCCTAGTACTAGACTAGCCCTTACACTCACTGGGTCTGCGGGTGTAGTGCCCGAGACTCGATCCGTGTTGGGATGCGATGAAGCCCCTATGACTAGCCTCCAATGATGCTATGAGGAGGCGGCGGGAGGGGTGGAGCAGCTGGAGTGTTTATAACTGGTTATAGCCTAAGGTTATATATGGGTGTATTGTGGTTGGCTAAGACAAGGGTTTTGTCTAGGAAGCTTGAAGAGGGTATTAACGCTCTTGTAAAGCATGGTATAAGGTTTAGTGTTAGAGATGGAGAGATCTATGTTTGTTGGAGAGATCTTGATAGATTTGAAAAACTTTGTAGAGAAGGAGTTATCCCTAGAAGTATATGCTAGTGCTTCTTCTTATAGACACTCTCACGAAACTCTATATCCTCGACATACACTATCCTAAGACGCTCGTCTATGGTATAGATTATTCTCACCTTCCCTACTCTATAGCTTCTCTTACCTCTAAGCCTACCTGTTAACCTCTTACCCATGTAAGGGCTTCTCTCCAGAACCCTAAACGCCTCATAAACACGCTCCTTATACTGTGGATGCCTCCTAAGCCATCTCCTAGCTCTCCTACCTACATCAACTCTCCACACCACAGCACCCACCAGTATATAGGCGGTACACAGAAGCGATCACAGCATAGTCTATCGCCTCATAACCAATTGGGTGGAATCGTGAGAACAGCTACAGCA
>CAYZRH010000147.1:0-1859 GCA_964480805.1 uncultured Desulfurococcaceae archaeon | reverse complement strand
GTATTTAACTATATAGGAAGCGATATATCTAAAGTCTTAACTCAAAAAAGAGAAAATGAATTATACAAGTACTTCAACTATCACCGAGATATTTCATTCACTATAAAAATACTATGTAAAATGTACAAGAAGTATGGAAAAATCAGGCTTAGCGTAATAGGTGATCCAAAGCTTAAGACCAAGGATTTCATTGAGAGTACAAAGTATGTTAGGCATATAGAGTTATATAAATATTTAATGCAATCACACTATGGACTCTATACATATAAGCCAACAAATTATCATCAATTTGTATCTAGCTTTAGAGTATACATGTATGCTTTGGCAGGGGTGCCACCTATAATAACAGCATCCCACAAAGACATGGTATCTTTATTGAAAGACTATGCAATAGTTATTGACAATAAAGAGTACTCAGTAGACCTAGAACGTAAAATTGAGGAATTAATTAAGGACTTCGATTTAGAGGAATATATCAAGTTAAGAAGAAGATTACATGAATACTCTATTAGAAATCTCGTATGGGAGTTAAATGAAGAAACACTAATAGAAGCTATAAAGCATTGTTACTAATTTCAAGTTACTAATAGAATTCATTTAGCTTCTTTACTCACACCATTTACTAATTGATTGATCAACTTGACTAACTTATCGGCTCTATATTTGATGTTATAGCATTTCTCAAACTTGTTTCTAGCATTTCTCGACATTTTTAACCATAATTCCTGATCCGTTAACAGAGTTGTTATGTATTTGGCTAAACTACTGTAATCACCTTTATTAACAAGAAACCCCTCAGAGCCATGAGTTATGATTTGCTTAGAGGATTTTATTGCTATTACAAGCCTACCCATACATATGGCCTCAAGACTTGTTGTTCCATGACCCATGTAGCATAGATCACATACTATTCGCGATATTCTATACAGATAGAGCATTGTCCTATAATCTACTGAGCCAAGAAACAATACCTTATCCTCTATTCCTAATTCATGAACCAACTGTTTAGCATTATCTAGGAGATCCCCGGTTCCAACTATTATGAATAGTACATTTGGAACCTTCTTTGTCACTAAAGGTATAGATTTAATAAATTCCATAACCCCATATATTGGACGTAGGGATGGTGCATAGAGTACTAATATTTTATTCTTTATTTTCTCTTTGATGTTCTTTTTCATAAGTATATCGTGATCCTTAAGTAACCTGGTTAAATCAGGTATACCTGGCGGCAGATAAATTACTTTTTCTAAGTATTTTCTTTGTTTTAAGAATCTTTCTACAATGATTTTATGTATCATGTGATTAACGATTACTGCATCAGCTTGAGTTAATACATTCCTTAGGACAATTTTATAAAATCTTCGAACACCGTACTTGTAACTTCTTGAACTTTGTATGTCGTATCCCCATAAAGAGACCAATAATTTTGTCTTGCTAGAGAGAGCATATTTTATCCATAATCCAACAATTCCAGCTGGATACGCCCAGTGAGCATAGATTACATCATACTTTTTATGTTTAAGCCGATCAATTATTACAGAGTACTCAAATAAATAGAGAAGAAAGTCCATCATTGGAAGAAACAATATTCTAGATAATATCAACGACTTTAACATATATGGTACATTTCTGACTAGATTCTTGAAGAAAGTTATAGGTCTAGACTTAATCAGATACTTAACGTAATCAAGCACGTAGAATGCCTTTATGTTATTGATCTTAAATTCCTTCCTCTTAATAACTATTAAATCAAGATCAAAAAGTTTATTTAAATACATTGCCTCAAGAATAATCTGTGGATGTGACAATGAAGTTATAAATAGCATCTTTACTTTACGAGGTTCGTGTACCAACAT
>CAYZRH010000146.1:0-1881 GCA_964480805.1 uncultured Desulfurococcaceae archaeon | reverse complement strand
CGTAAAGCACCATGGCCCTAGTAAATAATCACCTTGAAATTTTTCAGTAACATAATTTTCGATATCAAGACCCTCCATAGAATTCTCAAACTTTATTTCTACTAGAACTATATCATGTAGTCTAGAAGCATATGCCAAAAAGAACCTAACATTAATTTTATCAAGTTTCTCCTTTACAATCTGCATTAATTCGTCACAAAGAGTATTATTACATTCTATTGAACCAGGGTTTCTGAGGAACAACATAGCATAATATATTAGTTGAAAAACATCTTGTGCAGATGCACGTGAAATAGTATATGATTTCGCTTCTAAAAGAGCTATATTTTTATCGTTCCAGCATATTGCATCAATTTTGCCTCGCACTATTTGATTGTTTACCTTATAAGATAGACCACATTCTTTTATAAACTTGGTACCGCTTCCCAGTAGCTGTGATATTTTCTTTATAGCTTTATCCACTACTGCTTCATGTCTTAAGTTCCTCGGAATCCATCTTTCTCTTCTCTCAGCCATGTAGTATGGGCATTTAGCTCTTGATAACGTCCATGAAATCTCTTTAACACCAATAAATCTCCTTGACATTTACTACACCTTTAATAGCTTGTTATTTTCAACCAATGTGTATATGTCGTATTTTGTAATTTCTGTAAACCAGTTCATTTGATAAGAGAGAGCTTTTTTACTTAAGTAGTAAAGAGTGAGTACATAGTCTTTTATATCCTGCTTAACTTCTCCAAGTCTAATAATTCCACGTCTTAAGAGATAACGTTTTGTTTGAGGAGTAAGCTCTTCCATTACTCTATTTACGTCATCTATCATTTGATTCATAGCGGGATGAGATTCTATATAGTCGACGTCATATCCATTTTTAATAGCATTTGAAAATTCTTTAATTACATTGAAATAGGAAGAAACTATTGTGTCATAGGCCTTTAATATACTTTCATCGTAGTGCAATCCAGCCATAGAGTCAATTATCTCTGAAGTAATTCTACCTAAATAGCTTGGCTCTACCATTTTGATATTCCTCACACCTCTTAATGAATCTATATCTTTCTTTTCCATAAGGAATATAGGCCATCTAAATTTAACTAATAATTGTTGAAGGAGTATAGCTTTAGCCGTAGGGAATATTTTGGAAGTAACATATACTCTAAATCGCTCTAGTTCTTCCTCATCTTTAGAAATAACTTCAGGTAGTGATGAAACAGGAACCTTCATATATCTTCTATAGAGTTCAGTTGTAAGTTGACCCATGTGAAAGAGATACATATGTGTAAACTGCGTTGCAGCAAAGTCAGATAGGCCTCTTAAAAGGTCACTCCATCCAGCAAAAGTCATAGGACCAAGATCTATGTTTAAGAGTTCTCTTGCATCATAATGTCCTCTCAAACATATTTCCATACTAATGTCTAGCATTAAGCGAACAAGATCTAGAGGATCTTTTTCATCAAATGTTAGCTCTGAAATTTTAGCCCACTCGATAATGTCTCGTAACTCAATATTTTCACCAGATATTTGTCCAAGTAAAGCGTCTATTATGGAGATGCTGTATTTTAAGTCGGGTACTCTAGATATAGGAACATAACCTGTCTCCTTGTAAAGCTCGTATATGGACTCTAGTATTTTAAAATCATCAATGCCCTTAGTGTTCTTTTTTAAGCCTTTTCCTAAAATTTGAGCAAGTTCTTTAGCAGCTTTTTTGAGATATACATATGACTCTGACACTACTATACACCCCAAGTATTTTTGATATCTTTTACTATATCTTCGTATCTGTAATTTAAATAATCGTCAAAGGGAGTTCCTTTACCACCTTGAATAACTTTATGATATAGTACTATGGCATCTTCCTCTCTTAGTATAAATGGCTTTGAT
>CAYZRH010000145.1:0-1885 GCA_964480805.1 uncultured Desulfurococcaceae archaeon | reverse complement strand
CCTCTATAACCTACTATATACACAGGTACTGGTTATGGATACTGCTAGCTCCATTCCTTGTACTGTTGCTACTAGTACTAGTTTCTAGAGGTAGACGGTGATGCAACAACTTGTTTTAACACAAGCTTATAGAGTTAGAGTATGGTGTAGACACAGAGTCCTAGATATATTCTATACTAGGTTAGAGGTTGTTGGTGGAGAGCCAGATTGTACAAAGCTTAAAGAATATGTAAAAAGAAAGTATAGTCCACAAAGAGTACTAGCATTTATAGACAACATAAACCATATCATAGACATAATGATCTATTAACACCAAGTCATAAAACTTATATGATAATACCCTCCTAGATCAATAGTGGATCAACAAGGCGGTGTTTCAGGTGGAGCAATGACATACCATAGCCCTAGTTATTATGTGAGGATGGCTATGTCTAGTTTAAGATTTGGAGATTATGATGGCGTTCCTCTTTATGAGCGTATTTACGAGTTTGTAATAAGTTATGTCTCATCTAATGGTAAGCGTAGGGGGGCTTTTGCTGCAGCTGCTCAGACATTTTATCCTAGAATGTATAAGGTGAATCCACGTTATGCTGTCAAGCTAGCTTATGAGATGTTTAGATACGCTCTAAAGAAGAGGATTTTTGGAACTAATGTATCTGGAACTTCTGGAACTAATGATTTTGGAACTAATGGTCTTGATGTTACCATGGAGAGTCCAGAACAGTATGATCTAGGCTATATTGTTAGTCAGTCTAGGCCTTTAGTGTCTAGAAATAGGTTTAGGGAGGATATGGAGCTTCCAAGGAGTGTTTTTGAGTTTAAGAAGCTTGCTATAGCTATTGTTAGAGAGGTCTATAGTGGTAAGCTAGCTAGTAGAGCTGTAGATCTTGTCCATACACTATGTAGTGATAAGAGGGTAGTGGAGAGGCTAAAGGGTAAGAGAATCTGGTATAACAGCAAGAGCTATGTAAGACTTGATAGTGAAGCAGCAGCACTACTATACACAATACTCCTAAAGATACATATGAAGCTCTATGGGCTAAGCCAGCGGCCAAGGAAGCTAATAGCTGTTTTTACCACGTATACAGGCTATACTCTAGAAGACTTGGAGAAAGAGCTTAAGGAGCTAGCTAGAGAATTTTATGACTGGTTTATCCTTCTTAGCTAGTATACTTACTGGGTCTGCGGGTAAGACCTAGGACGGATCAGCCTCCAGTGATGGTTATTGAGGAGGCTTGGGAGGGGTGGAGCGGTTTATAAGTGTTTGTAGCCTAGTTATAGATGGGTGCTTGTGTTGAAGGATAGGGTTCTTGAGCCTGGTGAGTACTTTATTGATGGTGTCTATGTTAGGATTCATGAGAGGATGAGGCTTTCTACTGTAAAGAGGATGATCAAGGGTATTAAGAGGATTGAGAGAAGTATTGAGAAGGGAAAGTACTAGCGTAGCCTCTTCTTTCTATAAGTGCTATCTGTTCTAGGCTCAAAGCCTACAAACCATACCCTCCCTATATCCTCGTATAACACGTAGAACAGCCTATACCTTCTACCACGGTAACGCATCCTCCTTGCTCTATCAAGTACTGTAACACCCTTCTTCCTCCTAACCCACGCATACTCCATGACAACACGGTTACGCTTCAACCTATCAAGAAAAGCTGGCTCAGTGTTAAGGCTTCTTTCAAGACTCTTTAGAAACCTCTTGACATCCCTCCAGCCACTCCTACCAATAAACTCTATAACACTCCATCTAAACTCTTGTGTCCACCTAACCCTCCACCTATGCATTCCAGTACCCACCAGTATAGTAGGCGGTACACAGAAGCGATCACGGCATAGTCTATCGCCTCATAACCAATTGGGTGGAATCGTGAGAACAGCTACAGCA
>CAYZRH010000144.1:0-1914 GCA_964480805.1 uncultured Desulfurococcaceae archaeon | reverse complement strand
CTCTATATGTAATGATGTCTTTACCGTTATTAAGCAATCTATTGGACAATCCATTTGTTTGTACGGAAACTGCAAAAGAACAAACAAGTATATACGAGCAACGTTCTCAGTAAGAAAGCCCGATGTCTCTACTCATATTTAGATAGAATACATAATATTATAATGGATATGGAAACATCAAGTATCTATCAAAAGCTTTTCTTAGAATTGTATTTATTTAACACATACATTTATATATTAGATATATACACATCATTACTGCGGCTATTACGGCAGTTAGCTCAAGCAAGCAATTTAGATAGGAAATATACAATATTTGAAAGTGTCGAGAAAGCTTTTGAAGACAAAAAGATAGAGGCTTTACTGCAAAACATAATAAATACTCTAGATAAGTCGTTAATACTTATGAAGGGATTAGAAGAGCTAGAGTATAAAGATCCTTTAAAAACTAGTATGAAGAGTATACATTTTCATACTTTAGAGAAACTTCTAAAACTTATTTCTCAATTGTTTCTTATCCGTATTGCGTTAAAGAATGTTATAGATAGTATAGGTAAACAATTTTTTAAAGAATATCCAATAGGTGAAGAAGTAGGGAGACAGATAAACTATATTGAAGACTACTGTATAGAGATTAAACAGAGTAATATGTCTATTCTTATAGAGTCTAGTGGAAAATATGTACATGTAGTTAGGAGGAATAATGATATAGTTCTTGATGAGTATAGAAGTTTGTTTATAGAAAATAATTATGAGAAACGACTTTTCTCTATAGCTTATGAGATGCTTCGTTACGGTTCATTAGTATCCGTTTTTCCAAGGTATGAATTTATTAAAAGAACTATGAATGTCATTATCAAAACTCCGTTCAGATCATACAAGTTTGATATAATGCGTGATCTCGATAGTATACTGCGATTATTATACATTATAGACTTTGTAAGATATGAGATGATAACTTATCCACTAGGTACTAGATCGCTGTTATATAATCCCTTAATTGATAGGTTTATATGGAATGATAAAGTCTATGCTAAAACTCTTAGTGAATTAAGGAAGAAGGTACCATACATGAACTTTTATTATAACCCTGTATTTGGGAGAAAAATAGGAAAGTATAGGTTGTTTGTCTTTCCCTCTCGGAGTACTGTTGTTTTTCTTAGTGAACAAGTAGAGGCTATAAGAGGCTATATAGGATATAGTTGTATAAAAGTTATTGGAAAACAAGGAACTATAGAAAAAGTATGTTCAGAACCCTTTCTTATATCACTGGATATGGCTTCAATAGTTGATATGCTGATGAAGAGAGGAGCATTAAATATGTCCTCTAGCTCAATATTTGGTGCATTAAAGAAGGGTACTAAAGGATATAAGATATATCTAAGTCTAATAGATTTAGAAAATGGAAAGAAAAAGACTCTTGAGATAACGAATATTGTTCCATTTCTTTTAGCAAGAAACTTAATATATCTTACACTTGATAAAGGCTTTATTTGTCTTATCTATAAGGTACAGAAAGGTTATTCTAAAGTTATATTATTAGAACATACTAAGTCTTTACCTAATCATCTATCTTCAAACTTTTTGCCCATGTGAGTCTTCAGAAAGACTGTCAATATATTTGAGTAAAATTCTTCCTTAAATCGAACTACATATTCTCTTGATTAAGACATCTAATAGATACTATCGAGGTTTTTATAGTTTTTATAGATGTCTTTAGTAGACTTACTTTATAATAGAATATACTGCTGCCAGTAGGAATGCTAAACCTATAGCTATCATTACAAATGCTCCAACAGATCTTAGCAACTCTATTGGTAGACTAATTAATCCAGTCATATGCAGTCCTCCAAGTATAAAGCCTCTGCAAGATTTTGATTACTTTTCGTGATTTTTAATTATTTTTAATCCTCT
>CAYZRH010000143.1:0-1924 GCA_964480805.1 uncultured Desulfurococcaceae archaeon | reverse complement strand
ACCATATACATATGGTTGCGGAGTAATATCACATATCACCATACTACTGAAAGGTGGAAGCCTATATAACCCATAATCCCAAAAATGATACTATCTATCTTTGTTGATTTTGAACTTCACCTCCTTTATCATCGTTTAGTTTTCACAACAATAGGGATTTTAGGTATAATGAATCCCAAAAAAGAGATGCTCCTGAAAACTATACGAAGATAAGACCTTTGAGAAAAATATCGGGTTCATACTTCGGATTATTCGTATTAGTCAACGGCTTTCATCAAACAAGACAACGAATTTATCCGCTATCTTTTCATACCAGTAATCCGCCTGTTTAACTTTCGCCAAATAATGCATTGAACCGATAGTAACGGGAACTCTACCTTGGATGAAATCAGCAACGCTTTCGGGCACATTATGCATAATCATGAAGTTGTAATTCCATTTGCGGAGATACTTCGGTGATAGTCCCCTTCTTCTGAAGTAGTTAGTTATACCCCTCGGCGATATATCCATCCTTTTCAATTTCTTGGCGGTTGTAATTGGAATATATACAAAATACGAATGCTTAGTTTCTCTGGTGTAAAATAGGGGATATCTCGCAAAATTTTTGTTAAAAACTATTTTTGCAGGGTCATACTCCGTTAGAAATTTCACTAACTCCACAACTCTTAAACCACTCGTGGCAAATATTTCATAAGCCAATTTATATTTCTCATCATCAAATTTCTGGTAAGTTTCAACAACCACATCATCTGTGGGTATATAACTATCAACATTTGAATGGACACATTTCAATACTTTCCTATATTTGTTTATAATTCCTTCATCTAAAAGTTCAAATGTTTCGCAGTAATTTAACAAATTTCTGAGGGCTACAACGATTTTTTTCCTGCTACTTGCACTATTCACTAAATAGAGTATATCTTCTCTACTCTTTATTTTCCTATCGGTAAGATACCTATCAAGATAACTTATCATTGTTTTGGCATGGTCATTGCTAACCCTATTTTTTATCCATCTAACAAAATTTTCACGAATGGCAGAATAATCAATAATTTCAATGGATTTAGGGTCCCGTCCCGTAGGGGTTCGAGGGTTCAAATCCCTCCCCCCGCACTCACCATTTTCATAAGAGTATCTATCTCATACTCCAATTTCATCTTGGTAGTAACCATCATTATGGTAATCACAATTACCATAATCGAGGTTACCTTAAGAAATTTTATATATCAAATATACCCATAATCATCTATGGTAACCCTAGAAGAATTAAAAATAAAATGCAGAGAATTTAAAGAAAGTGAAGGCAGAGCAAGTTTTTACAATTTAGCATTTGAAATTAAAGATAAATATCCTTTACAAGCAACAATAATCATTCTCGCTACCTGGAATGCAGGTAGATTTAGATTTTTTATGAGTGACTCAAAGAACTTATGTAAATTAAAAAATAATTTAACGACATGTGAGCCGCTGTTCAGAGAGCTTAAGGACAAGGAATTTAAAACAGTAAATTTTGATGATTTAGCGGATAAAATAAAGGAAATATACTCAACTTTATCAGAGGTAAAAGGTGTTGAATATACGGGAGCATCCAAGGTATTTCATTTATTTTGCCCAAATTTGATTGTAATGTGGGATAGTTACATAAGAAATGAGTATATGAAGAAAAAGTACGAGATCCAATACGGTATAAGAATAAGAAATGACCCGCCTACTCCAGAAGATTTTCTGAATTTCCAAAAACTCATGCAGAAAATTTTTGGACATATTGAGTGGAATGAAAAAGAAAAACCTTTCACTAAGGCGATAGACGAGTACAATTATGTAGTATTCACATTGCCTAAATTGAAAAATAAGAAGGATTAAAGAGCTGTCGGATAATTCGGACTTTCCGCGATTATCGTTATATCGTGGGGATGGCTTTCCT
>CAYZRH010000142.1:0-1925 GCA_964480805.1 uncultured Desulfurococcaceae archaeon | reverse complement strand
ATATTAGGTTATAAAGTTTATTTATAGTGTTTTATATGGATTGTGTCTTATAGTGTACTCTAGTTTATATTCTATAGCTCTGTATAACTATATCTCCAGTAGAGGGACTGGTTCTGCTAGTGGGGTAGCTGTGGTTTGAGTAGGGATATAATTGATGAGATTATTGAGAGTAGGTTGAGTAGGGGTCACCGTATATTTATTGATAAGGAGAAGCTTCATCCAGACTATATACCTGAGAAACTACCTCATAGAGAGGAACAGATTAAACGTGTAGTGTCTATACTTGTAGTTGGTCTTGAAGGTATTCGTCCAAATAATATACTAATCTATGGCTTAACTGGTACTGGTAAAACAGCTGTTACACGTTTTGTGTTAAAGAGTCTAGTGGATCGTGCTAGAATACGTGGTTCTAGACTGAAATACGCCTACGTTAATACTAGGAAAGTTGATACAACATATCGTGTATTAGCTGAAATAGCACGTAGTCTAGGGCTTAGAATACCGTATACGGGATTGGCTACAGCTGAAGTCTATCGTAGATACGTTGAAGCACTTGATAGTTGGAGAGGAGTACATATAATAGTTCTTGATGAAATAGACTATTATGTACGTAAGAATGGTGATGATCTGCTATATAAACTTGTACGCATAAATGAAGAGCTTAGACAAGGTAAAGCATCACTAATAGGTATAACCAATGATATAAACTTTGTAGAAAACCTCGATCCAAGGGTAAGGAGTAGCCTTGGTGAAGAAGAGATAGTGTTTCCACCATATAATGCTGAACAACTAGAGGATATACTATGGGATCGTGCTAGAAAAGCGTTTAACCCAGGTGTTATAGGTCTTGACGTGATCAAGTATTGTGCAGCACTAGCAGCACGTGAACATGGTGATGCCCGCCGTGCTCTAGACTTGCTACGTGTTGCTGGAGAGATTGCTGAGAGGGAGGGTTCTAATCGTGTATCTATTGAGCATGTTAAGAAGGCTTCTCTAGAGATCGAGTATGGTAGAGTGCAACAGGTTATATCAACACTCCCTCTACACGCTAAACTAGTTCTTAAATCAATAACTGTTCTTGTTAGAGAGAAGGGTTATACAACTACTGGTGAAGCTTATGAGTATTATCGTAGACTAGCTTTAAGAACTGGTTATGAGCCATTGACTCAGAGAAGAGTTAGTGAGATAATTAATGAGCTCGACATGCTCGGCATTGTTAACGCTGTTGTTGTTAGCCGTGGACGTTATGGTAAGACTAAGATGATAAAAATAAGCGATCTTGTTATAGACTCTATAGAGAGTGTTTTAAAGAATTCTTTTGGAGAATAAGGCATTGGATCGAGTAGTAGCTATTGATGATGGATACTTCCCTCTAGAGTATAAGGGTTGTAGAGGCTATACTATCCTATTAGCAGTAGGCTATAGTGTCAGTAAGTGTCTTGTAGAGAGTATAGCTTATGGCTATGTAGTTGTGGATGGCGTTGATGCTACATATAGAGCTGTAGAGCTTGTAGAGGCTATTGGAGAGGCCTATACTATAATACTTGATGGTGTAACCTATGCTGGCTTCAACTACATAGACCCATATAGACTCTATAGAGATACGGGTATACCAGTTATAGTCTTCTATAGACACCCGCTAAGCCTAGATAGGATAAGGAATGCGTTATACAAGAACTTTAATGATGCAGGTAAAAGGTATAGTGTTATAGAGAAGGCTCTAGTGAATAGAGTAGACTATACAACAAAATGGGGTCTATACCAGTACACACCAGTAGGTGTAGAGCCGTTAGAAGCACGGTGGATTCTAGAAAAACTAGCACACTACTCACCAGAACCAGAACCACTAAGAATAGCAGACAAACTAGCATCACAAATAACAAGGACCCTACATAGATATGGGAGAATATAAGAAGCATATAAGT
>CAYZRH010000141.1:0-1938 GCA_964480805.1 uncultured Desulfurococcaceae archaeon | reverse complement strand
ATTTAAACTCGTACGTTGCTTACTAGCTATAAGTTTAGGTAGCTCATGGCTTCTTTACTCAATGAACATAGGCGTTGATCCCATAATTACACTAATAATGTTCCCCATAGGCTGGATTATAGGTGATATCATCTACCTGATCTATACCTTTATGGAGTCTCGGAGAAAAATAGAATTTAGTCTCCCACTAAAAGAGCTCTTAGCTAGTACCTTAGGAGCCCTAGGTGCATCTATTTATCTATTCATTGTACAAGCTCATGTAATTATCATAGATAATTTCTGGACTGACGCCCCAATACTATTTATCCATTTAATCATAGCCCTACTTATATACTTCACAATCCTGTATGTTGCATCAAAGTGGTTTAGACATCTAGTAAGATACGTGATTAACAACGTTATAGGGAGGACTAGATAAAACCTTAGTTACCAGAATTAAATGGTAGGTGAAAAGACGATATATTTAGGGGGGCCAAGTTTGATGAGAGCCGCAATAATTACTAATGGTAAACTACCTGATCCACGTATAGAGAGACAAATCCATACATTACTTAAAGAAGGCATTGAAGTACATTATATTGGAGCCTTTAAAGGAACTACTGGAGTTGTGGACATAGAAAAAGTGCATGTACATGCAATAGAAGGATGGAGCCATTATGTAAATTTGAAACGTCAACCATATTATTGGTGGATGAAAAGAAGGGTACATAGAATCCTGAAGCAGATTAGACCGGATAGTATCCTTGCATCCAATATATTTGCCGGAATACTTGTACATGAATTAGGTTATCCTGTAGTTATTGATGATAGAGAACAGTATAGTTTAAAACGATACATTGGATTAAGATATATAAGATCTAGATTCAGACGTTTCCTTCAGCAAATATATATAAAGAAAATAAGGGACTATGAAGAAATTCTTGCAGAAAACCATCCCTTTATCACAGTTACTAAGAAAGGATATGTATACTACAAATATGATCTAGGATGCAAAAAAGTGTATGTAGTCAGAAACTTTCCTTTAAGAAAGGAAGTCCCAGGTATAAAGATGCCACACTTCGATGAAGTAGTATTTAATTATATAGGAAAGGAGGTTTCTCTCGCATTAAGTAAGAGGACTACAGAGCTTTACAGATACTTTAATTATCATAGAGATATCTCAGCAACTATAAGAGTACTACATGAGCTTTATAAGAAATACTCTAATGTTAAGTTAGAGGTTATTGGCGACCCCAGTCTTAGATCTACTGGTTTCATGAAGTGTAGAGGTTACGTGAAACATATGAAGCTATATGACTATATAATGCATTCACACTATGGACTATACTCCTATAAGCCCTCGGTCTACCAACAATACGTGTCCAGCTTTAGAGTATACATGTACGCTCTAGCTGGTGTACCACCTATAGTAACATCCTCTTATAGCGATATTATAGCAGTACTAAAACACCATGCTATAGTTATTGATGAACATAATTATTTAGAGGATCTAGTCCAGAAACTGGAGCAAATAATCATAGATTTCGACAGAGATAAGTATATTGATGAAAGAGAAAAAATTCATAGATATGCATCCCAGAACACTGTATGGGAAAACAATGAAAATGTCTTACTTGAGGCACTGAAAAGCTGCTACTAACTCTAATACCTTTCCTATACTACCAACTAAGTAAGCTCCTAATGTGAGAACCTAGGTCTCCTAGAAAATTATGGTATAAACCATTGAATACACTGTTTGGAGAACACAGTCACCACCAAACATTAAATTAAGGTAGTCGCTTTATAGAATAAACTTAGGCGACAGGAATATTGATCGTGTATTAAGCGGTGTTTAAAACATGATCGATACAGCTATTATACCCGCTGCTGGATTAGGTACACGTATGACACCTTATACTAAGGAGATCCCTAAGGAGATGCTACCAATAATCATTAGGA
>CAYZRH010000140.1:0-1963 GCA_964480805.1 uncultured Desulfurococcaceae archaeon | reverse complement strand
GTATTAATTTACATAATATTTGTACTTATATTCATTAAATATTTTTAGTATGTTATAAACGATATATGTGATCTTATTATATTATATAGTAGAATTATTATCTACACTAGGGCTGGATACTATGAACAGTATAGTTAAATATGCCATATGTATTACAATACTGTTAATTACTTTAATACCCTCAATAGCTTTAGCAGTATATAACCCATGGGATCGATATAGACCATTAATAGGTGGTATCTAAGTTGAAACAGAAAAGTGGGTTCAACACTGTTTTCTATGGTGGTGTTGGTGGGTTTGGGAGGACCCAGCTTGTAGTACGTTAGCTTATATAGGCTAACTTATTATAAAGATGGAAAGACTTGTTAAGGAAGCTGTAGTTTAGAAAGACTGGCTAACGAGGGTGTTATTGGACAGTTTTTACTAGACGTTTAGAGTTATTGAATTTGGAGTGTGTTAGAGTGTCTATAGCTTAGGTTTAGGGGAAAGAGTTGATCCGGGTATAGAGGCTGGTTGTTTAGTAAACTCCTTATTTTCAATATAGTGGTATAGGTTGTCTATAACTATACATAGTTTGTTCTAGGAGTAGAATGTATCTGTTCTATACCTAGCTCTATTAGGGTTGGAGAGTGTTTGTTCTATGTAGAGGTGGGTGTTATGGTTAATCCATTGTTTAAGCCTATGGTGTTAGGGTTTACTATTGGTGTGATAGCTGGTATTTTAAGTTTCATAGTTTTTAGTACGGTTACTGGGTATAACTTGTTTGGTGTTAAATGGAGTGGACCGAAAATATACTATGTTAAAATGAATCTATACTATATCTACCTCCATATCTATAGACCTTATGAGGAAACTCCATTAATTGGTGATAAAGTGCTACTTGAATACATTATTATTGTTAGAGTACAGAATCCTTATAACGACATCATAGTAGCTCCACATAAGCTTACTGTAAACCTGTATAGTTATCTAGAACTTAGAAACTCTACTAATAGATCTTGGGGATATAACCGTAGATCCAGTGATTGTAATAGAGTATTATTTGATGCATGGAGAGAACATCGCCTAACATCATATAGTGGTGTTGACAAGATCTTGTTAGATGGTGGAGTACTCAATATTGATAGTAGTGTTGTTAATAACTGGCTTTTTGGAGACTCTGATACTGGAAGCCGTAAATACTACGTTGTAACAGGTGTTGTAGAGACTCCAATTAGTTGGCTAGATAAGTTCTCTAATGACACTATACAGTTCTATGTTGTTTTAGAATTTCAGGGTAGAACAGTTCATGGAGATGATGGTGTATATGGACAAGTTGTAGAGATAGTGTGTCTTAATAGTCTAGGTAACTATACATATGTATATAATGGTATAGACTGGACTGGCGGTTTTGAGTTAACTGGTTCACAAATAAGGACTTTCTATGGTGGATTATGGCCTTGAGCATAGATAGTAGTGATAGAGAACTTTCAAAGACTAGTCTAAGAGTTTACTTATACCTCCTAACTAGGAATGAGCCTGTAGGACCTAGAGAGATAACACGTGGACTAGAGTTAAGTAGTCCAAGTGTAGCGTATTATCATTTAAAGAAACTTGAGGAATTGGGGCTTGTTAAGAAAGATAATAATGGGTATGTTGCAGTCCCTGGTTTAAAGATAGAAGGCTATATCTTAATTGGTAGAAAAATTGTACCAAGACTTATACTATATTCATTCATGTATCTTGGTTTATTAGTGATAGAGATATTGGGGGTTGTAGTAAACATTCTTAGAAAGACTCCACCATCAATAGAACTTATTACACTAATTATCTTTACACTAACAACAGCCTTACTCCTCTTAATAGAGGGAATAAGATCATATAAAGCTATAATGACTTAATCTACACTACATACATCTAAAACTCTATAACTTTTTGTAAAATGAAAAAGCTTTCTGTAACTTCAGCTACTTCTATATAGGCT
>CAYZRH010000139.1:0-1982 GCA_964480805.1 uncultured Desulfurococcaceae archaeon | reverse complement strand
ATAGAGAACCTTAGAACCAAAGTCGTCATAGCCCTCCTATACGAGACCGGGGCAAGAATAAGCGAGATCCTAGCCCTAAAGAGAAGACACATAATAGAGACACCAACTGGATACTACAAGCTAATAATAGAGGACCCAAAGAACAAAGAGTTCAGAACAGTATACGTGATCAAATACGCTAATCTGCTAAGAACATATCTCCAGATAATCAAGGGAAGTCAAGAGGACCCCTTATTCCCATCACCAGTGGATCCGAGTAGACCCATATCACCATATAATATCGAAAAGACATTCAAGAAGCTAAGCCAGAAGTATGGAGTTAAACTATATCCACACATGCTTAGACACTTAAGAGCAACAACCTACATCAAGGAGCGGATACCAGAAAGGATCGTCATGAAGCTACTGGGTCATAAGACTGAGAAAATGATGAGAGTCTATGTAAACCTCGTCGATAAGGATGTAGAAGAGGTTATCCTCCAGCACCACGGCATAAGCCTTGACCTAAACAATGGTAATAATGGAGGAGAAGTTATCAAATGCCCGAGATGTGGAGCCGGGAATAACCAAGAAGCCAATTACTGTTGGAGATGTGGATACCCGCTACACCAGCAGGCAGCTGTAGATCTTGAGTTACGCGAGAAGGGAATTGAAGAGAAGCTCAGGAAGCTAATAGAGATCTTGAAGAATTATCCAGAGATACTCAAAGAACTCTAGGTTAACGTTATTGATAAGATTATATTTTCTTATCTACCTTCACATAAATATGTATTCGGAGGAGTGCTTTGAGGCTATAGCTATGGATAACTTGCTTAATCTTTTCAATAATGTTATTGCCGATAAACTTGGTTTCATACTTAGGAAGTACCAGGGGTATGTAGCAGGAGAAATCATTAAATCAATTAGAGAAGGACATAGATTCATCATTGTCTCTATGCCTACTGGTAGTGGTAAAACGTTGATCGAGATGTTTACTGCTTTCTATGGCGTCGAACAAGAGTTTTCCCGTATACTGGTATTAGAGCCTACTAGGTTCTTGTGTGACCAAATGTATTCTGGAGGAGACAAGTATAGTAGATGTGGATTATGGAGTAGGGTTTTCGGGGATCTAGTGGGTAGAGAGTATGAGGGTAGCTGTAGTAGTTTCCTAGAACCTGGTAAAAGGATCGTCTTATCAACACCACAAACAGTTCTAAAATGTACATCTACGCTTAAGAGAGAGTTTAGGATGATAGTTATTGATGAAGTTCATCATGCTTTTGGAGGAAAGTATTATACAGAACTACTCATAGAGCTTAAACCAGACATTATAGTTGGTTTTACAGCCCTACTACCTAGCTATAAGAGGTATCGTCTTGATCCTAAAGTAAGGGATGTAATCGGCAAACCCTATATCCTATCCTACGACTTTAAAAGATTAGAGGAAATAGATCCCAATTTCAAGCCTCCAAAAGCCATAGCAGACATATTTGATGCAGAAATGAATGATTATGAGAACAGGGTGTATGATACTTTATTTAGAGCATTAGTCCAAGGAGGATCCTCGGATAATCAAGTTTCTTGAAGTAACACTAGCACGATATGGTAAGGAGGCCTTTTGTGAAAGCTATAGAAGAGCCTTAGAAAAGAATAGGGTAGCACTAAACAATGATCTTGAAAAACTCTGTAGAATAGTTGATCTATCACATAAGGCTAGAATTCTAGTAGATGTTTTAACTGTTTATGATATTAGTGAGAGTAGTGAGCTTAGGCCTGTCTTAGTATTCACGTCACGTAAAGCTACTGCTAATGAGTTTAAGGAGGCTATTACCCATTATATTGGTTTACCTAAGGAGAGAGCGTCTATTCTAACAAGTGATATGAGTAAAGAAGAAAGACTTGAGCTTATTAAAAGAGCTAAGAGCGGCAAAGTTGATGTCATTATATCATATCTACTCTTGTTGGTGAGGAGGGTGTTGATATTCCTGAGGCCGGATTGCTTG
>CAYZRH010000138.1:0-2093 GCA_964480805.1 uncultured Desulfurococcaceae archaeon | reverse complement strand
AGAGAAAGTCTACATTACACTACAACACATAATCAAGAGATTATTAGAAAGTAGTAGGACATACAAATATGTCTTGTAGAAGTTCTTTATTGAACTAGTTGACCAAGAAATAAAATATTGAAATTTCTACCTATGCTTTGATCATTATTGTATGTTGCATCATCATTTTTCTAGTTAGCTCCCTAATAATTTAGACTACTTTCTTAACACTTATGAGGTAATTTGGGGGTGCTGTGCTCCCGATTACATATATTCATGTCTATAGAGATTTCTATTGGTCTAAGAAAATCTTATACTCTATGTTTCTTGTTCAAGGAGAAATACTTATACTCTCCCTAATACTATGATACCTCATTACTGAAATCTACTCTAGTACTTCAAAAACAATCTTCTCATAACCACCTATACGTGTACCATGTGGTACTTTAAAGAACAGTATTCTCCCATCACTATATATTCTATAAGGTACACCTACATCTGCTTCAATAACTCTAATGCTTTCTGGAAAAACCCAGTATACAGTATAGTCGTAGTCTACTTCTTCCTCTTCATAAATGTTTTCATAAGTATTAATACCCTTTACAAGCTCTCCTTTAAAAACTATGAGAAACACTATATAGGATATGTCTGGTCTACCTCTAACACCTATCTCTACATGAACTACTCTAGGATAAGTATCTTCACCATTAATCAAAACCCTCTCCTGATCTAGATAGTACTGCATATTATTCATAAGCATCCTAATCTCTCTACTAAGCCTATCTCTATCCCTTAACAACTTAGCATAATAGTGATCTGGATCATAGTAGTCAAAAACAACTGTTTGATCTACAAAACCGTTTCTCCTTAAATGAAAGAATCCTTGAGCATACAATGGCTTAGGCTCTACCATTAACTCTTTTCCTCAGAACTTAGTTTTCTATAAGCTTCCCATCCCTTATCAGTTAGTTTTATAATATTACTCCTACCAGCTCTCTCTACAATAACATATCCTTGTTCACTAAGCCTCCTAATCTTCCTAGATATAGTTGATTTAGGCTTACCAAGTATGTTTACAAGACGGTTCTGCTGTATACCTCTATCACCTTCACCTCCTACAACAAGCACTATATCTCTAACAATATCATCTGAAAATATATCTGTTGGACTAACATGCTCTATCTCAACACCCCCTCCTCTACGCTTAAACATGTATACTAGTAGAGCTATAATAGCCACTACAATTAATGTTGCTGGTACTAGATAGTTTAGTAGTGGGAATCCTTGCTGTGATGTAGTAGTTGTTGGACTAGTCTCTGTTGTTGGTGTAGTAGCTGGTGTAGTTGTTGGAGATGTTGATGGAGTAAGTGTTGATGGAGATGTTGGAGGTATTGTTATCTCTTCCTGTCTTGTAGCTACTATAACGTATAGATCTGGCGATAATAGTTTTACAACACGTTTACCTTCTTCAACGTTTACAGAGTACATACCAGCAGTAATAACGATTATACTATACTCCTCTGGCACCCGTAGCTCTAAATATATAGATCCTATATTCTCATAAACAAGGTCTATCTCAGCTGAATAAGTGTCAAAGCCAGATTCATAGAATAGACCATATGCTAGATACTCTATAGTAACTACTGATGTATTATAGACAAATACTTCAAACATCTTACTAGACTCATTATATAGTGCTGAAAAGTTTTGTTCAGGCGTTGAACCATATACTTTAATAAGAAGTACTGAATCAACATCATTTATTACTGGTATAGCTACTACTCCATTCTCTATAAAACTAGATAGCTCAACAACTGTTTCAACATATGATACATTTGTTGAAGGCTCTGTATCAACATACATACTAAGTTTCTTAATTGAAACTCCTTCTTGAGCACCTACAATAGCTATAGATGGAAGTATTAACAACACACTTAATACTATCAATAACCCTCTAACATCCACAAACATTGTTCTTAACCCTAGTCTAAGAAATGATTACTAGAGTATTAAAAGTTATGTACTCTCAGTAAAACTAAGATGTAAATATGTAGTAGTAATGAATTAGCCAATATAAATTTTAAGAACTTCTATTTTAACCTATAATATAATAT
>CAYZRH010000137.1:0-2109 GCA_964480805.1 uncultured Desulfurococcaceae archaeon | reverse complement strand
TTTCCGAGAAGGCTGTTAAGCTTGGTAAGGATATTGTTAAGGAGCTTGGGCCTTATTCTAGTGGGGTCTGCATTAATACTGTTACGAGCTGGAAGGAGAGGGATAGGTATGTGGTGTTCTCCATGTCTATCTGCGATAGCGAGGAGATGGCGGCGATGATAGGAGACCTACTGCAGGAGCTGTTTGAGGAGATTAAGCGTAGGGTGTCTGATAGGGGGCCGAGATATGCCGTCTAAGACTCGAGGCTATTCGGGGATGATTTCTGAAATTAAGAAGATGAGGTTGGCGGTTTCGTTCAGCGGCGGAAAGGATAGCCTAGTCGTATTGCACATATCTCTACAGCAAGACCCCGAGATACCTGTGGTCTTCATAGACACGACCTTGACCCTTCCAGAAACCCTAGAGTATGTGAAGTGGCTCGCGGATGAGTGGGGCTTCAACCTCTACATCTTCAAGCCCGAGCACGATTTCTGGTGGTGGCTCGAAAGGAAGATGATATGGCCACAGAAAAATAGGCGCTGGTGCTTCACTAAGCTTAAGGCGGAGCCGCTCATGAGGGCGAGGAGCAGACTAGACCTAGACGGGTATCTGACGGGCCTCCGGGCGAAGGAGTCTCATTGGAGGAGGAGATGGAAATATAAGAGTTGGAACAAGACTCTCAGATATTGGCTCGTGAACCCCATACTGGACTGGAGCAAACAAGATGTAGAAGCTTACATCGAGAAGCATAATCTTCCGGTAAACCCATGCTACAAATTGTATGGGACGGCCTCATGCTGGTATTGTCCTTTTCATAAGAAAACCGAGGTGATGAAAATTGCGGAAGCCCACCCAGAGTTTATCGAGCGATTGGCCGAATACGAAGAGAGATATGGGCCGGCGTTCTATTTTAGTCGCCCGGTCTCCGCCCTTGAGTTCATCTATCAGAACGAATTAAAAACTAAGCGAGGCAACTATTCGGGGGTGGTTTGGTGAGCTGGCTTCCATATAAGTATCCGTATAGTGCCTCGTATAGAGGCCCTAAATGTGGCTATTGCTCTTCGGAGAGAGACTATGTATGCTATTATTGCTATGAGGCGGATATTGCCAAGATTCAGCGGAGGATTGGGGAGCTTGAGGAGGAAGTTGATGGGGTTAGAGGAGAGGTGAATGAGCTTTCAGAGGAGATTCTCGACCTAAAGGAATATGTTGGGGAAAGGATTGAGGAAGTCGAGAAAGCGTTGAAAGAGCTTAAAGCTGAGCTAGAGAATCTTAAAGATGGTCGCTGAGTGGAGGGTGTGTGCGGATGGTGGATGACGAGCGCCCCATATGTCTTAGATGTGGGAAGAGGAGGGCTATTTCCAAGCTTCAGCCCCTATGTTTTGATTGTTTGGTGAAGACTAGGCCGAAGATTAAGATAGACCCCGCCCGCTACATGGTGGAGGTGAGAAAGGATGTCTGAGAGGGTTGCCGAGGTTTTCGAGATAGTCTTGCTGATTGCCTTGATAATGTTGATATTGGTGGTCTTCGTCGTCTGCTGGATTACGATTGATATGTGGATTAGGAAGTGGATGGGCGTGGTGAACTTGGTCGCTGGGCTTCGAGGAATTAGTGTTGCCCCCGTAAGGTTTATCTAGGACTCTACACTAATCTTCTTCGGGGGAGATGCGAGATGGGAGCCTTTGGGTGGACTGCATTATCCCTCGTGATTTTGTTATGGCTGGTCGTCCCGATATGCGTGGTCTACAACTTCTACATGGATGTGATATATCCGGTTGATATTGCTAAGGAGTATCTTATAGCCGCTATGTCCGTGAACGATGCGAGATTGGCTAAAAGCTATCTGGAGAAGGCTTTTGAGAGGCTTGAGCCATACAGCGGCTACGTGGGCTTATGGTATACTCCAGAGCATTCCTTCGATGTTCTCAAGGAGAGGATGAAGGCCGAGATAGATGCGTGTGAGAAGTTCTCGAGAGTCCCGCAGGAATCCTATGAATATCAGAGGTTTATGGAGGAACTCAAAGACGAGCTGAAGCAAAACGTGGAAACCCTGAGAAAGATAGGATGGGAAATGTGGTATTTCTCGACGACCCACTTCCCGATAAACTTCGTAGTCGGAATTATATATGC
>CAYZRH010000136.1:0-2148 GCA_964480805.1 uncultured Desulfurococcaceae archaeon | reverse complement strand
CTACAGCTATTATAGAGTATGCACAGAAACTCTATGAAACTGAGGGTAAGGAGGTGGTTGCCCGTGCATGGTATTTAAGTTATTTTCAATATTTTGATAACTTGCACAGGCTTCTCCCTTAACCACCTCATTTCTGTCGGTGGTTCATCGGGAGCTACATTGACCGCCACCACTTGGGCGGTCTTACGAGATATGAGGAACAATCTCCCACTCCTGATAGCTACTCTGCCGTCATTGGAGCGGGAGAAGAGGTTGAGACATGCAACATGTTGAGCATTAAATGTGAAACTACATCTCCTACACCTAAATCTTTCTTTATCAACTCTGTTCCTCTTATCAATGTAGCCGCATATTGGGCAGATAATGGATGTTCCTTTAGCCTCAGCCTCTAATACGCTTAATCCACGCTCATTGAATTTATAGTCAATATACTCTATGAACCTACGATATGGAAAAGTGGATAACCTATAGTTTAGTTGTTTACTCCTCTTCCTGCCATTGAGTCTTAAGTCCTTGAGATTCTCCTTAACCAAGTCAGCATTGTGCTCCCTAGCAATCTCCGCTAGTAATGTAGTTATCTTCTTTAACCTATCCTCTATACGCTTCCTCTCACGGTAACCATACTTAGCGAGAAGCGTATCCCTTAACCTAGAATGCTTAACTTTCTCTTGGATGCTTTTCCTAATTCTTCTATAATTTGTACGTATTTTCCTGATATCATGCCTTATTGAAAACAACACGGCTTCATTCTTATCGTAATTAACCATTAGACAGTCAACACTATCCTCATTGATATCTATGAAAAGCTTATTTCTATGCTCGTTAACCTCAACATTCTTACATATGGTTAGAAGCAAGTATACTTCATCCCCTTCAACCAGTATCTTAGAGTTACCTAGCCTAGCTCCCTCAACCTCTTTCCTAGCGTAACCGTACTCCATCACTAGGAATCTTAAGTAAACACCACTACCCTTTGACACGGTCAATACTAAGAAGCCATGTATCCTATCAAGCTTGTAGGTGTCAATGTGAAGTTCGATAACCCTATTATCTTCCACCTTAGGCGGTGATGGTGGTGATAATCTACTCTTTTTCTTCTTTGGCAGTCGTTTCCATTTGTTCAATAGTTTCCTATAGCTACGGTACATCGCTAAAGCTCTCTTGTAAGCTTCCTGAACGAACTTATTGTGGAGATGAGGATATTTTTCTCTTAAAACTCCATAACACAGCTTATGTGCTCCCTTCCTACTACGAACATCATTCTTAATGATAATATCTAATGTGTCTTTTACCATTAACGTGTAATCATTTAGGAGAGAAACTAATTGATTCCTATCGCAACTTGTTAGTGGTATAAGCTTAAACTTAATAGTCTTCTCAATAGTTTTAGTTACCATTGCTAGTCACCTCCTCTATGACCTTTTTTATCTTCCTGAACTTCTTTGAACGCTTACCATAGATTCTACCAGCAAAGCTAACCACTATTGATATAAAATCCTCGATAAGCTCCTCCATATAACCCTTCTCAGTTTCCTCGATAATCTCTATCTTAACCTCATGTGACTCAAAGTATCTCTTAAGATAGTCGAACCCAAACCTTGTAAGCCTATCTTTAAACTCTACTACTACGACATCAGCTTGATGATTCTCAACAGCATTGAAGAGTTTCTGTAATCCGTTTCTATTCTCATTCAACCCGCTGGCAACATCGGTTATCACATCAACAACCTTGTATCCTTTAGCAGAACAGTAACTTCTAAGCCTTTCAATTTGTCTATTTAAATTACCATCTTTCTTCTGTTTATGAGAGCTAACACGAGCATAAATGACCGCTCTTATTTCTCTCGTCTTCTCTCCAAGAAAGCGTTTGAGTTCACTTTCTGGTATCATCCATAGCTTACCGATCCTTCTAGCTCTCAGCTTACCAGATTTAATCCACTTCCTAACAGCTACAGTAGAAACGTTAAGCATCCTAGCAACTTCAGATACCTTATAGAGACGCTCCATCATTCATCAACAATAAGTAAGGTTTCCGAAGTATTTAAATGTTACTCAAACTTCTGAAATAACTTAAGTAGTCAAATAAGCGAATAGTCTATGTATTCAGCCATTACAGTCCAGGCTATATCTATGGACCAGATATTGTAC
>CAYZRH010000135.1:0-2163 GCA_964480805.1 uncultured Desulfurococcaceae archaeon | reverse complement strand
ATTCTTATCAATCGATCAATTATTATAGCTTTACAAATAGAAGTTATTTAGAGGTGGTCAGAAATCTAAGAGGGAATATGTTTTGGCAAAAAATTCATGGAAAACTATGCTAGTACATAGATTGCTTGTTTATACAGAGCATGGTTTATATCCTTGGGTTGTTGAGAAGTTTCTCTCTATGGCTGAGAATATTGGTTGTAGAATTGTTGTTGACCCGTTTGTTGGTTGTGGTGTTGTTGCTGTTGAGGCTCAGAAGAGGGGTTTTAATGTTGTTGGTGTTGATAGCAATCTATGGAGTTTGATTGTTACTAGAGCTAAGACTACAAGACTTAACTTTAATGGTTTACTTGAGAAAATCAATGTTTTAGAGTTATGGATTCTCTAGATCCGTATATTCCTTCTAAGCGGTTAGAGACTTATCATCCTAAGGTTATACTTTATAAGCTAGGGGTTATAAGACGCTATATTGAAGAGTTTAAGAGTCGTGAAGGGGATCTCTTACTGACTGTTTTCGATAACGTAGCTGAGAGGTATTCTTATTTAAAGCATATACTTGCTCCAGAGTTTTCACGAGACAAGCTTCCAAGTAGAGATCCTGTAGAGTATTATTTAGAGAGGCTTTTAGAGGCTATAAATGATCTTAGAAACCATAGTTTTAATGGATATGTTGAAGTTATATGGAGTGACTCAACTATATGGCTACTTAAGGGATATGTTGTCTACTAACAAGTCCTCCATTTACTAATAATGTTGACTATGTAAGTGCTTAAGAAGATAGCAGAAGCCATAGATTTTAGAGTAAAGTTATCAAGAATAGGTTTAAGAAGACACTTTAATAGAGAACTAGGTTTCTATCTACTAAAGTTAGTTGTTAAAATAAGTTACACTATTATCTTAACTAACTCTAGCTATTAAGGAATAGCCTCTCTTATATAGTACATCATTTATAGTTTCCATAGTCATTGAAATAGATCTTCCAGCTTTTGCATAAGGTCTATAATTCTCTAGAGATCTAGCTGTTCTTTCAAGCAAGTAGTTATCTCCAATCATGATCATAAGTAACTTGTGTCTGCTTAACTGAACGTTTAATACTTGATGTTCTCTAAAGTACATTGTCTCATAATATACATCATAGCTTGTAATAGGATAGCTATAGGATAACTCTATAGGACTCCATTCTTTACCAAGCATAGTAACTATGACATCAGCTTCACCACCAATAATAGCTTGAACAGTAGTAGCTATAAAAGCACTCTTATAACCAGTTTCAGCTAACATCTTCTTTAAACTATAGCCAACACTATAGCTTAGATCACTATATGGGGCAGTAATACCAACTCTATATAATGGTTCTTCACCACCAGCAATATTTGAAAGCACAGACATATATAATGAAGAAATAAATGCAATCTTAGCTCTTCTAGACTCATAAGTATCTCTAGGTGGAAACTTCCTAGTATTAAATATCAATATTGGAGTACGTGTTGAAAGCGCTTCTTCAATCTTATCAATAACGTATGACTCAAGGGAACCATGTATATCAATCAATTTAGCTAATCTACGTCTAACTATTCTATAGACATCACCACCTATAACACTAGATAAATACCTACTATATCTACTATGGAATGTTTCCAAAGCTCTAAGTTTTCCTTCATAAAAACCAATACTGATAGGCTCTTCAGTAGGTGCAGGTAATCTAAAGGTTGTGTCGAGGAAGACATAGTGCTTATTTAAACCCATAGATCTCAGACGATCCCTAACATAGTACATAAGAAGCTTTATTCTATACTTTCTAAACTCCTCTTGAACAGTTATAGCTTGCTCTGGATCACCAAGTACAACCATAGACTTAGGATAGTATACCTCAGGCTGTCTAACTATTCTTTGAGCTATCCCAAGAAATACTCTAAAGAATGGTGTTTTACTAGCTTCATCAACTATATACCTTATCTCATCAGGTTCTCGAGCAATCTTGGGAGCAACTCTTTGATACTCAGTTGCAAATACAAACCTAACAGTACTTGGATCGATTGTAGACATAAGCTCCTTGAATCTACTGCAATCAACAGTTTTACCACCAACATTAATGGATTTGCTAGAACAAGCTACAATTCTTGAACCATAGATTCTTACAAGCTCTAGAACCTGGTTAACACTATA
>CAYZRH010000134.1:0-2163 GCA_964480805.1 uncultured Desulfurococcaceae archaeon | reverse complement strand
CTGTAAAATATTAAATAAAAAGTTAAAATTAAAGCTTACAGTTGCACATGACATTTTCCCAGATGGTTGGTTTTCCTGGACTATTTAAAAGACCCATTTGATGAAGCTCCGACCATACAGTATAGGGTTCCTTGCACAGAGCAATGTATCCTTTGTATCCTCGGCTCTTTAGAGTTTCAATAATTATGGAGAACATTCGAACTCGAAGTTTATGTTCTACTCTTAGTCCCCAAGATGTTCTCTCTGGAAACATTTTTATATATTCTAACCAACTATTATCATGAGTAAAATTTATTGTTTTCTTTAAGGCTCTTAGACTTCCAATAGTTATTCGAGAGGGATTAACTTTATCCAAAAGGACATCGATTAGCTGGGTATAATACAGAATCCACCCCTCAACTGGGATAATTGGATCGATTCTTATTCTAGCTTCAAAACCCATTTCAAGTGCTATTTGGGCAGCATTGATCCTATCAAGTGGATCTGCAGCACCGTGCTCATATCGCTTGGCAACAGCTTGCGGATTTATAGAAAAACTGATGATAAATCTATCTCTCATATTTGGTGGTATCTCTTCGAGAACTTTAATATGTTTTGTTCCGCCCTTTGTTAGAAATAAGATTTTGTGATCTGGATGCTTATCGAGGATAGGTAGTGCCATCTCTAAGAATCGTCTAACAAATTCTGGAACAGCCAAGGAATCAGCGATTTCGCCTGCATTTAGCAAAGTCTTTAATCCAACACTGTCAGCCCAAGAAAGAAATTCCGCAAGGAATTTAATAATCCTATGTTTATCCTTAATTCTTGGCTTCTTCCTTTTAGCGCCTCGAAAAGTTCCCTGTAAATAACAGTAACTGCAGTTAAATGGGCACCCTGTCCATGCCTTAAGCTCCCAAAAATGAGGACAAACAATATCACCACTAGTCTTACTAAACAAACAAACTATAGATGAACCAACACCGCTTACCCATCTGTTAGGAACAGTTATAGGAAAAATATTATCTCTAGGCTTTCTTTCAACTGGGATAAGAGTTTTTTGTTTTCCCTTTTTAAGCTCATAACTTCTCGCGAAATAAGTATGCTCAGAAATTTGCAACACCTCCCATACAAGCATATCTTAAAATTTTCATTGTTTTCTGAGGTAGTCATCTATTAATTTTTCCATACCTAATGCCACACGTATAGCCCTATCAACATATCTCTTTTCTGCATTTTCTACAAAATCCTTGAGCCATCTAACTGTAGCGAGATATGGAGATTTACGTTTAGTTTCCCTCGTGAGATAAATCAGATGATAGTGTATTGCCCGGAATAGCTCTATGCTTATTACCTCTATTAATGCCCTGCTTTTAAGTTCTTTTAGTCTTTCAAGATAAAAATCCATTATACCTTTCTCTAATTCTCCTGAAGGTAAATCTATGAGGAAGGTCCACTCTTTCGTACCGAAGAATAAGTCTATTGTTTTTGTATCTATTTTTTCTCCTGATCTTATTCGCCCTACTGTTCGTGCTATTAATCTTGATTGAAGTAATATTATAAAATCGCCGGAAATTCCATAATTTTCTAACTCGATTAATTTTTCTATCATCTGCCATTGAGCTTCAAAACACTCTGGATCTATGAAGGCTAGAAAATGAGCGCCACCAAATTTTTCCTTCACTTCCCTTATATCCTTGGTTATTAGGTCTATTAGTATGTTAGCATCGCCCTTAGTAATCCATAGCTTGCTTGGTGGGATGTATCTTTTTAGTCTCGATTTGAGGACACGATAGTCTATATCTTCGTAGCCAATAGCATATACCTTGTCAAAAGGAAACGTTGCGAAAAACCAAGCTATTAATGTTGATCCAGGAATATAAATTTTCGCTTCTTTATATGTGTTTAGCCCCGTCCCCGCAAATGGGTCTATAAATACCATAAATGGGTATCGGCGTCCAATAATTGGTGTGTAAACATCCCTTACATACATCTTTAGAAATATGAGCTTTAGTATTGTCCAGTGATGGGCTGTATATGGCTTAAATGTTCTTGGCGGATACGATGTGAGGATCTCACCAGCTTCCTTTAGGGTATTTATTTCGCAGAGAAGTCTTTTAAAATCATCTTTCTCTTTTGTACACTGGCTAAATCCTAGAGGTAAAGGTACCGATTGATGATTCATTT
>CAYZRH010000133.1:0-2164 GCA_964480805.1 uncultured Desulfurococcaceae archaeon | reverse complement strand
TTGCCCAAGCCATACATACTATGAGTATAGCTAACGCAGCATATACTATGGTCTTATAGGAGGGAATACGTTTACCTAAAACTTCCTTAAGGTAGCTTACATAGAGAACTATACCGTAGTCTATGAAAACTAGAGCCCATAGCAGTAACGGTTTGTAGAGAAGCTGCATATCAATACCTTTCTCAACATAGGAGTAGAACCTAAGTACAGTAGCAATACATATTAATACTAACGCAAGAGCACCTCCAAGTAACTGTGTTCTTACTGAAATCCTAGGCATAGAACACCAGACCCAGTAAAGTACAATAATTATAAATGGCATATAAGACTAATCCTAATGATGAATTTTGAACTAAAAGAAAACACATTGGTATGTTATGTCTATCCGAGATTACGAGTGATGTTTAGGTTTAGATTACAGAAATGATTAAGGTGATGTAATATAAGCCATAGATTCTAACATTTGTGAGTATTGTTCTATGCTTTCGGTATCTAGATTTTTCAGTGCCTCTGATAGTTTCTTTAGTGTGTCTCCTATTTTCATTAGTTTATCTTTACTAATGGTATATCCTTGGTGCATACTAGCTAGTAGGTCGTGGAGAGATGCAATAGCGGATACAACTTTATGAGTCCAATCATTGTTTCCTGTCAGTTTATCTAATGTTTGCGCAACAAGTAATGCGTGGTCGACAAGCATATATGCTACTTCAAGATATTCATCTTGTCCCTTAGTACCAGCCTCTTTTAGCAATGTACCTGTATTTGCTAAGATTATAGCTAATGCAGTGCTACCTTCTTTCAAAGCATCACTTCTATGCTGTATGCTCATGAAGTACATACATGCCCAAAACGCATTACTAAGTATTAAAAGGAGTATCAAAATAATTAGAGGAAGACGATTGGTTAGAGTCATTGTTTATCACCTTCTCTTTACAACTTTACAATACTGTAATATTTTGCTTTTCATTCAAGTATAGCTGATTAAATTACAATAAATAAGCATAAGGGATATATGATGCAATGGGCTCAACACCATGCATGGAATAAATTAATTCAATTATTTTATATAAACTGATAATGTTAATCCTTTTGGGTCTGTTGCTATGGTTATGGAATTGTATGGTTTTCCGTAGACTTTCTCTATGTATGGTTTGATTACGTGGGCATCTGATAGTGTGTTGTGTGCTAGTATGAGTGCTCCTGGGAGTAGGTAGGGTTCTAGGGCTTCTAGGTATAGGTGGTATTCGTCTTTCTTACCATCTATGAACACGTATACTATATCCTTACTTCGATGGTCATAGCTCTTTGCATCAGTACATAATATTTCTGCATAGTCTCCTAAATTGAGACTCTTCAATACGTTTTTAGCGTAGTCTACTCTATCACATCTATTATCTATTGAGATAACACGTGAACTTGTTTCTTTAGCTGCATGGGCCAACCAAAGCGTTGAAAATCCACGACCAGTACCAACTTCAACAATTACTCCTCTCCTACGAGCAAAAACAAATTTAGCTAGAATATAAAGAGCTATGGCAGTATTATAGTCTACTGGGTTAGGCCCATATATGAATGATTCGCGGTAAACCTCAACAGTCTTCCTAAAGAACTCGACATTGTATCCTCTTTTTATAGCTATAGCGATACCACCATTTACTGGCAAAATAGATTTAGTAAATCCAGCAGAGCCTAGCTCCTTAAGTAATTCGGGTCGTTGATTAATGTTTGCTATAATATCAAGAATTACTAATAATGTATGGTTATCTATCTCTTTGATAAAATTAGTGAATAGAGTGTCTAGAGAATCCATATCTACTAAGACAGCATCTGTCCCACTGAGATCGGGTACTACTTGAACTTCTTTAATTTCCTTTAGTACTTCAACTATATCCTTTCTCATAATATGGGCTATTCTAAACCCGTGATACTTAACACTTATGCTCCTAGATAAAATTTTAATGAAATATAAGACGTAATTACTTGTAGGCAAGTATGCATGTGACAATTTGCTCCCCCTATAATGATATGTTTTTCCATATTAGTTTTGAACTATTTCGGTGTTTAGATAACGTTGTTTTGCGACATTCAATGTTAAGCTCATACTAGAAATTACAGCGATAGCTGCTATTATAAAAGGCAAATGTGCGTTTATTTCAGCTATGAA
>CAYZRH010000132.1:0-2166 GCA_964480805.1 uncultured Desulfurococcaceae archaeon | reverse complement strand
TAAGCTACGAAACCGCAAAATTGGCAATGGAAATATATCAGAAGGGACTTGATCCCAGAGATTCTTTCCATGTAGGCGTTATGAAAGAGTACGGTATTTTAGAAATTCTATCTGAGGATAGAGATTTTGATAGCATAAGCGATATCAAAAGAATATCACTAGATAAATTTTAAATTCAAACAAGTAAATCTCGGCGAAACCTTTAACGGTGAAAGAAAGAGATAGGGTTGGAGAATTGATTCAGATCACCTATGCGGGTGGGAGGGGATGAGATTGAGAGGAAAGAAATTAAAGATTCGTTCCGCTGTGGAAATGGTTGCTGGAATGCTATGCAGTAAAACATTAGATATATCTCAATACAGAGTCGCACCCTCACCAAAAACTTTAATATCTGTATTAACATTTTCTGTACTATGAGGCGGGGAATTTCCCTCGTATTTGTTGCCCTGCTAATTCTCTTGGCGATTACTCAGACAATTCCACCATCCCACAGTTCAGATTTCAAGGATTCCGAAACCAGCAAATCCCTCGCCGATAGCCCGTGGCCATGCTTCAGACACGATTCAAAACATATGAATGGTTTTTATCCAAAAAGTAAGTCATCTGCAATTTGGCCTATGTTTATGTACAACTACAAACACAATGGACAGATACCTTATAATCTAGGAAATAATATTGGACATGTTATATGGTCGGTGAAGGTAGATGATGATATTTATATTGGTAGCAACGATGATCTTGATTCTCCAATAATAGACTCAAATGGATACATCTATCTGGTCGCTCTGAAAGAAGGAGCGTATAATACTGCATTGGGAATAGATAGGAACACTGGAGAGATTGTGTGGTTCGATGATACCACAGGCCAGGGTGAAAGCTCCTCTGGAATAATTGACCCTCAAGGAAATATATATCTTAATAGTGGGGATTACCTGGTATCTTATGATTCTTCAGGAAATCTGAGATGGTACATAGAGTATGACAATTATAACGGGAATGATTATGGAAGTCCCGCTCATGGATGTGCTCTTGTAGCAGATCCAAGTTACTCAACTCTGTATACTATAACATACGATAGAGATACAGGTAAGTATTATCTCTGGGCGATATCCATAAGTGGAACAGTAGAGTGGATAATAGATATTACTTCATACAAACCACATGATCAAACTCCTATTGTGGATTCTAACGGAAATGTATATATTACAGGTTACTGGTACCATGGTAGTCCCGTATATGAGTGGGAAACCGATGTTATATCCTTTGACGCATATGGTAATTTGAGGTGGAATGTTACAGTCGGTTATGGTACTGCCCAAGGAATACTTTCTATGGGAAATGATGGTTATTTATATATTGGTTTGTATGAAGATATATATAAAATATCAACTTCGGGCAATGTTTATCATGTATTTTACAATGACGATATTTATGCTTATCGCTCACCAATATGCTTTGATTCCGATGGTAATATGTATTTTGTAGTTGCTGATAACAGTTATAGAAAAACAGGTATTGTGAGCATAAGCCCTTCTGGGAATATTAGGTGGGAATTTAATTTAACAGATAGCGACAATGACGATGGGATGCATGGAATTCTCATAAGCCCCGATGGTTATATTCTCTATGCATCATACTACGGATTGTTTATGCTTGATACCAATGGCAATTTAAAATGGCACTTCAATGTAGGTGCTGGTTGGGGAATAGACACTCCTGCCGTGGATGAAAATGGAATAATTTACTATCATGCCGCAGATGGGCATCTGTATGCAATAGGCCCACCTCAAGAGCCGTCTCCACCACAGAATTTGCAGGCAAATGCAGGTGATGGATATGTGCGTTTAACTTGGGATGTGCCGGCAGATAACGGTGGAGCTGAGATAACAGCGTACAGGATATATCGTGGGACTAGTCCCGGAGCGGAGACCTTTCTGGCGGAGGTAAATGGATCTGTGTTGAGTTACAACGATACATCGGTAACAAACGGAGTTACATATTACTATTATGTGACAGCGGTTAATTCAGTAGGCGAGAGTGAGGCAAGTAATGAAGTAAGTATAACTCCGATGGGTGTGCCATCACAACCACGGAATATATATACAGATGTAGGTGATGGATATGTGCATTTGAGTTGGGATCCACCGAGCGATGATGGTGGTTCAC
>CAYZRH010000131.1:0-2268 GCA_964480805.1 uncultured Desulfurococcaceae archaeon | reverse complement strand
AAATATTACTTGCTATTAACTATTATTGAAATGTTTAATGGTTTATTATCCTCTAACACTACTAGGAATGTATAGTTTTCTCCATAATTTATTATTGTTTTATGAGATATCCTTATACCTGGAATATAGGCTAATACATTAATACTTTTTGAAGAAGCACTTCTTATAACTGTATTATTAACTATTAAGCTTACACTAACTACTATAACTACATCAACCCATCTCTTATTACCAATAGCATTTATGGGTATACCTAACTTCTTTATACTTGGTATATTCAGAAGCCCTACTGTATAGTTAAATGTATTAAATGTATTACCTACTATACTCTCTACATGATACTGCTCTGTATACTTAAGCCCATATATTATAGATATATTTATGTCTTGGACATGGTAGCTAGGTATAGACCTGTTTAACTCACAATAAATAACTATGTAGTCTCCACAAGACGGTCTCTCTGGAAAAACTCTTATAGACACTAACCCAGTATATGTCTTTAAGTTTAATCCACTAAGTTTTAGATAGAGATTCTTTAAATCTTCAACATCATTACCAATCTTATTAGTTAATAGCACTAAGTTCTTCTCTAGAGAAGCCCTTAAAGGTGTTATAACATATTTGTGTGGATACTTATACAATAGTTTAAGATACTCATCTACATCTTTTTCAATATTAATAGAAGCTCTATATAAAGCTCTGATAATATCTCTTAATTCATTAATTATTGTTTCATTAATCAAACCAGTTTTCATTAAGTTCATTATTTTCTCTAATTTAATATAGTTTTTAGAAATAACTAGTAGGTCTTGGTAAACTTTTTCGTGAAAGAGCCTTATGTCTTCTGAAACACTTATTTCAAGGCCTTTCAATGATAAATTATAGGCTATGCTATAGTTTTCTTGTAGTACATTTTTAACAACATTGTTTAAATAGTATATTAGTGGATATATGTCTATACTATTTGTTTGTTCCATATGCGATATATCTATAGTTAAGGATATTATTATAAAAGCTATAACCATTAACGCTTTATATCTAGCCATAGTATATAGGGTCTTCATTATCATTCCTCAATATATTCCTAGTATGTTTAGTAGTCTATATACTATAGATATAATGAATATGGTTATTAATATTACATTTAGTATGTTGATATATTTTTTATTATAGATTTCTGGTTCAACCATGGTATACACTATATAGTATATTAGTATTGTGACAACAAGATATACAGTTATCCTAGACTCATTAAATAGTACTAGAATTGTTTGAATAAGTATTAGAGATACTGTTAAGGTTATTATAAATACATCTACTTGCCTCATTCCAATAAAACCTCTACATAATACCTATTACTTCTAACATACTCATTTATGATAGTAGGTGTTCTACCATAAACTCTATAGATCAATGGTAGTATAACCATATGAACTATATTACTAGACTTTGACACTAAACCCACTAAATCCTTTTCTAACTCAAGTATTTCAATAACAACTTTGTTATCAGATACTTGTACATTTAAACGAGACCCTAGAGCTAAATCACCTATTAATACATTATATAGCATTTCTTTCAGAGAGCCTCCTTTAAACTCTATAACATTGGATATTGGCGATACATCTATAGATACATAAGGCTTGTTACTAGCTAGCCCTATTCCAGGCATGATCTCGTTGCACACTATCTCTCCAGTATGGTATACTAGTAATTCCTTATCACCACTACATAGGGTTATTAGTGGATTCAATATGTTCATGTCTTCAAGAGTTTTTGTTATAGAGGATGTATATGTATCAAGTAGTGCTATTAGGTACTTTAGTGATGGTATATGGTATGATAGCCCTATGGTCACCAATATAATACCTAGTATAATGTTTGATGCTGACACAGCTTTTAATAAGTCCATATTATATGTAAGACCTAGTATGAATAGTATTGATGATATCAATACTATATTTATACCTGCAATAAAGTATCTAGGCTCCATAAACCACCAGCCATATAATACTCGTTCTAACTATATAGTCTATAATAAGTGTTGTATCTAGTCTTCTAATATGGTATTTGACTATATAGGTCTTTAACATTATTGAACCTATTGTATAGAGTATATAGTGTAGTTTATTAAATAATGATAGAGAGAATACTATTGAATATAGAGTTATTGTATACCATGTGTTATCCTTAATAATTGAGGCTGAGAGTATCTCTATAAATGGAGTGATTACTATAAATAATATGCTATATCCAATACCTATGTAT
>CAYZRH010000130.1:0-2293 GCA_964480805.1 uncultured Desulfurococcaceae archaeon | reverse complement strand
TCTTCAACCAGGAGAACGTGGTGATAATACCTGAGTTCGGGAAGCGCGGCCACGTGGACGTGCTTAGAATGATGGCCGCCGCCCACCTCTTCGTGTGGCCCAGCCTATCTGAGGGGTTCGGTCTCCCCGTGCTTGAGGCCAACGCGGTGGGTCGCCCAGTGATCCACTGCATGTATCCGCCTCTAAGCGAGTTCAGCAGCGACGAGTTCAACTACGTCTGGGACTACGACGACAGGGTTCTCGTTGACGGGAAGCTCAGCCAGTACTACGTGTTCCACGACTACCCAGAGGAGGTCTTGGCTGAGGCCTTGAAGGACGCCGTGGACACCTACCTCAACGACCGCGCCACCTACGAGGAGTACTGCGCCAAGGCAAGGGAGCACGCCTCCAAATGGGACTACAGGAAGGTCTACCCCAAGCTCCTCGGCTACCTGGGTCTGGACGGAGGGGGTTGAGGTGCCCAAGACGCCGATCGAGAGGAAGCTGAGCTACGTTGAAGGGTTGGCTAGCGACCGAGGCGTGGAGCAGGCCACGTTAACGTGGGAGGCTAGGCTCCCCGAGATCCAGTTTAGGGTGGCCCTCAACGTGCTTTACCGCTTCACCTTAGACCTGTACCTCAACCTAAACCTACACTTGGACACGAGCGAGTTTGACTGGTATCCTTTTAACTTCGCCGAGCTTCTATCTCCCAAGGCCGAGGAGATAGAGAAGGCCTACTGGGGCACGTCTAGGTACGATCAATCCACCTACGACCCCGAGAACGTCACGGCCCTGCAAATAGAGCGCATGATGTGGGAGCTTAGGAGGAAGGCCACCTACAAGGACGACCCCTCGTGGTACCAGATGTACAAGCCCCTTAAAACCATGATGGAGCAGGTCAAGGATAGCCTTGAAGCCCTAGGCGTAAGCAGGGACTGGCTCGACGCCTCGGAGGCCACGTTGGCCCTAGTCGAGGGCAAGGTCACGGGGGCCGCCTACTGGGACGTTGCCCTCTTCGACGTGAGCAAGTTCGCCCGCGAGGCCAGCCCCCAGCTGATCGTCGAGGTTAGAGACCCCGCAGACTGGAGGAGCGTGCTTGAGGTCATGACGGAGGGGGCCGTCGATAACCAGTACGACCTAGCCAGGTTCGACTACGCTAGGTTCTTCGACCCAATCATCACCGCAGACCCCAGGTTGATGGACAGGCTCATAGAGGCCTTGGAGAAGGCCTTGGAGAAGGCGGGGTTAGTCGAGCAGTACGGCTACACCATCCTACACCCCAGGGTTGTGTGGCTCCCCAAGGTCGAGGACATGCACTGGACGGGCGGCGAGCACCAGTTAAAGACCCAGAGGATAATCAACTCCGTCAAGCGGCTGCTCGACAGGAGAGGGGTCTTCGGCTGCCTCAGGAACCAATACTACGCGTTCGCCCAGCAGCTCGTCTACCTCTACTACATGCCTAGGAAGCTGTGGAAGAGGTGGAGGGCCATGTTAAGCGAGGACGACATAGTGGAGAAATTCAAAAGAATGGGCTGCGACCCAGCTATCTTGGAGGAGGTCAGGAGACTGGTGAAGCCGTAATGCCCTACCTAGACCACCTCAAGGTTAAGCCGCTGAGCGTCATCCGCAGCTCGACGTGGAACGAGCTGGTGGGCGTGGTGGAGGACATCGGCTACGAGGGCGGGGTGGATGTCTACGGCTACGCCCACAAGGACATAATACCTGAGCGGGATCTGGCCCTGAACCTGGGCTTAAACATCAAGAGGTTCCTCAAGGTCAACTGCGGCTACGGGGACTTCTCCTACAGCGTGAAGGTTCAAGGCAAGGAGGTGTTGAAGGACGGAGACCCCATAACCGTGTCCGAGGACAAGACCACGGAGCCGCAGCTCCTAGGAAAGGTCTGGGGCCAAGCCGTGGGCGACTACGTGGACGTATTCGGCTCCGACTTAATGGTTCAGAGGTCGGGCAGGGTTAGGGTGAAGCTCTCGGCCTCCACCGATGTAGCCGTCTACCTCAAGCATAAACCGTACGACGAGGCAGCCGCCGTGATAGCGGCTTTAAACGCGGGGGCGACAATTAAGGCCAACACTTGGTTTGAGCAGGAGCTAGCGGTCATGCAGAACGATTACATCAATATAAGGATAAGCCCAGGGGCAACCTTAAACCTCATGGTTCTAAACGTGGGTAGCCTGTAGGGGCATGCCGAAGATAAAGTACACCCCTAGGCGTGGGTCTCAGCAGGCTTGGCATAGGGTTGTCCATTACCACGCCCCCGTCTACGACCCCAGCGGCTACGCTCAGGCCGCTAGGGGCT
>CAYZRH010000129.1:0-2295 GCA_964480805.1 uncultured Desulfurococcaceae archaeon | reverse complement strand
GTGGAGCTGTGTTTAGTGTTTCTTGGAGTCCTAATGGAGAATATATAGTAGCTGGGAGTCTCGAAGTAGCTATTTTTCTTACTTGCAACATTAACTGGAATAAGATTTGTAAAAATTCTAATGATGAACTGCTTAGTGAGGGAATAGGTTATATTTGTAAGGGTAAATGGATTAATGGTTTGGCTACTTACTTGCTATTGAGAGATTCTGGCTATGGCACTATTGTTCTTGCTAATGGTTTGGTTGGTTTCTCTAGTATCAGGGATATAATATTATTTAATAGCCTATCTGAGAAGTTTAGAGAATTCTATATTGATGTGCTCTATAGTAGCGTTTCTTCCCTCACGGTACTTTTAATTAGTTTTAGTTATTTCTAATTCCGTGAGTGGGGTTAGCCCTTGGTGTGGGTTCATTAGTTTCACCCACACCTCATGGAGCTCGGTCGAGGGGAACGCCATACCCCTCCCATCTGAGGAAAGATATTTCAAGCCAATATTGATCGCTCCAATAACATCTCTATCTAAGACCAATTCATTACCTAGCTTAACTAGTCTTAACTGAATTTTAATCACTCTTACTCTCTTCCTCCCTCTCACCACAATGTAGATCATTGAGGGAGTAAACTTATGGATATGTTTACCCGTGAACGGATCTATAGAAGAAGTATGTGCTTCTGAGATCTCAACAACATGTAATGGCTTATTATACAGTACTTCTATGAGTTTTGATACACTCCACTGATGGATCCTATGCCTTAGAGTCTTCTTCTTAGTCTTTTCTACGAGCTTCCTCTTACCTCTATGTACATCCCCAATAACTACAACAGCATTGTTTTGTACTGCTAATTCTTCAATAATCCTAGTAGTCTTATAGACTATGTCTTGTTTTCTCTCCCTCTCCCTAAGCCTCCTCAGAACCTTTCTAACACCCCTAACCTTAGTAGATCTACCCTTAGTTACCCTTCTCCTACGCTCACTATATGCTACAACAATCCTTCCAAGACCGGTCTCTATCCTATATACTCCACATAGCCTCATATCCTTAAACAAAGCTACTGTAACATTGTTCTCATTAACATCAACAGCAACAACATTATCTGGATTATATACGACTTCAAAATCCTTCATAAACGTTAGGTAAATGATAACCTTCCTACCATTGAGTTTAAGTCTTAATTCACTAGATAGTCTCCATCCATTATAGAGGTATCTATATAGTTGCTTATGGCTTCTATAGTGTATCTTTATCCAACCCCTATGAGTTCTCAACTCAATAACTCCATCTCTTAGTCTCCAATCCTGTGAATCAGAATAGATCACCGTTACCTTCCTTATTACTGGCTTATTAGTCTTGGCTATCCCCTTCTTCTTTAACTCTCTAAATGATTTAGCTCTCCTAACAGCATCTCTATAACATCCTTTGATAACCCTAGTTGGTAACCAGGAATACTTCTCTCTAAACTTATGATAGAAGATCTTGTGGAGAGTGGCTTGTGATGCTTTGTGTTCTACAGCATAGTTGACCATCTCTTGAAGCATACTCTTATAAGCTTCAATAATCTCTCTAAGAGCTTGTCTACCATACCTGTTAGTCCATCCTTCTAATACAATAGTTCTTTTAAGGGTCTTTAACTGCTTGTTCAACTGTTTCCACCACCTTCTTATACTTCCTGCTACGTTTACCATAGATTCTACCAGCAAAGCTAGTAACAACCGCTATCAAATCCTCAACTAATTCTTGATAGTAGTTCTTGGGTTCTTCATGGAAAGCAACTATAACTCTAACACCATACGATTCAAAGAATTCTTTAAGATAAGTAAATCCAAATCTTGTTAACCTATCCTTGTATGTCACAACTATGGCATCTATCTGTCTCTTCCTAGCCATTTCTATGAGTTTCCTTAGTCCCTTCCTATCCTCTTTAAGACCACTAGCAACATCCTTAACAACTATGTATTCAGCTTGTGGGAAATGCTTCTTAACATAGTCTTCTAGTGAAGATATTTGTCTCTCTAGGTCATCCTTTTGTGTATTACCACTAACTCTAGCATAGATAGCAACTCTCTTCAAACCAGTATAGAACCCCTTAACCAGTCTCTCATATTCTGACTCTGGAATATACCATCTACCATGAATATTAACAGCTCTAATCCTACCCTCCCTAATCCATTTAACAACACCACTACGGCTAACGCCAACCAATCTAGCAAACTCACTAAGCTTATACAGCTTCTCCATCTCCTATCAAGTATTTAGAAGTGATTAAAAATATTTAAATATATCGCTAGATCTGAA
>CAYZRH010000128.1:0-2399 GCA_964480805.1 uncultured Desulfurococcaceae archaeon | reverse complement strand
TGATACATGAGTACCTGGTGGTTAAGAGGCGTAGGGGCTTTACATACAATGGTATTAAGGCCTATGCTGCTCAGAAGGGAGTCTACAGAGAATTCACGGATAGAACGCTTGACCGTAATATAAGGAAGCTAGCAGAACTAGGCTATCTCAAAAGATATCATCCCAAAGACAATAAGAGGAAAGTGATCTTCTATCCAACTAAACGTTTCTACAGAGTCCTACAAGAAAGAGAGGGACTAATAGACGATGGTTAGGCAACTTACACTCCTAGACTACATTTCCCCTAGTGATATAATGGTTTTTACGGTTGAGGTTGAGCCTAGGTGTCTCAAGGTGTTTGATAATATAAGGTATGAGATTATTGATAGGAAGCGTGGGGTACTGGTTCTAAAAGTCTATATGCCCCGCAGCCTTCGCCACAAGTTATTGATGGAGTACATAGAGTGTATGCTTAGGTGATCTGTAATGCCTAGGACTGGAGTAGACTATGCTACGGACCAGATTACTGTCTACAGGTATTGTAGATATGGTTGCGTCTATTGCTGGGCATGGAGGGTTCCATTGTTTTCTGGGAGGATCAGTAGGGGGAGGTATGATCCCGTTGAGGAGGCTAGGAGGTATGCTGGTAGGACTGGTAGGGTTATTGTTGTATCATTTACTAGTGATCCTTATCCTCCTGAGGAAGAGTATAGGCGTTTGACACGTAGGGTTCTAGAGGTTTTAGTTAAGAGTAGTAATAAAGTTCTGGTTCTTACTAAGAACCCGTTGCTGGCTCTTAGGGATATTGACTTGATGGGGAATGGT
Source organism: uncultured Desulfurococcaceae archaeon (assembly GCA_964480805.1). GTDB lineage: Archaea > Thermoproteota > Thermoprotei_A > Sulfolobales > Desulfurococcaceae > CAYZRH01. The sequence continues at coordinate 1,595 of CAYZRH010000128.1, read as the reverse complement.
AGTATATGGCTTGGTACAACTGTTGTCACAATAGATGATAATGTTGCTAGCCAGTTAGAACCCAATGCTCCTAAGCCTAGTAGTCGTCTAGAGGCTCTACGTCAAGCGAAACAGTATGGTGTAAAGACATGGCTTTCTCTAGAACCTATTATACCATGTATTAGTTTTCCAGAGGATGTTATCAAGGCTTCAATTGATTATGTAGACTGGTATGTGCTTGGAGCCTTCAACTACTATAGAAGTATAAGAATACCTAGAGTAAACAGGTACATACCATTTAATGGTAGATTCTCTAAACAAATGCTATCACTATGGTACAACTACTATATACCAAGAGCCATAGAACTCCTAAAGAAACATGGTAAACCCTTCTTCATCAAGAAAGAGCTAAAGAGGTATCTTGATGTTTGAGGCTAAGGTTAGAGAGGCTATTGATAGGATTAAGTCTTTTGTGGATAGCTTTGGTAGTCCTTGGGTTGCTTTTAGTGGTGGTAAGGATAGTCTTGTTGTTTTACTCATGGTTCTAGAGGCTGGTATTGATTATCGTGGTGTCGTTTTTGTAGAGGTTCCTGGTAATACTAGTGAGTGTAATATTGTGTATGTATATGATGTTGTTGAGAAGCTTGGTATTGAGAAGTTTTACCATGTCAAGAGAGAGGATCTTGATTTCTTTGATGCACTTGTAAAATATGGTGTTCCTGGTAGAAGGAATCGGTGGTGTTGGAATGAGTTTAAGGTTAAGGTATTCTATAGGTTTTGGCCTTATGTATTCCTTGTTGGTGTTAAGCATAGTGATAGCATAGCTAGGCTTCAGCATGACTGGAGAAAGCCAAAGTATATCAATAGCTTATATGTTTTCAGCCCGATATATGACTGGTCAACTCATGAGGTTATAACATACATTAAGAGAAAAGGGCTAGAACTAAGTCCATGCTATAAAATGTATGGACACAGCGGAAACTGTATGTACTGTCCATTCAGAAACATTAGTGAAATAAGAAAAACTATGAGTAATCCCTATTGGAGAAGGAAGATAATAAACGCTCTTCTACAGATCAAAAATAACTATGGAAGAAATGAACTACGGAGATGGAGCCGATTCTATGGAAGAAACATTATGGTATATATAAGGTGATCATTATTGAGAGTGGTTTATCTTACTCATATTCTCCACGACTCTATTGATTGGAGGGCTATTGCTAGGATTACCAGCTATGCTCTTACTAGTGTTGAGCCTGGTTATTCGAATATTCGGGCGGTTATTGGTGTTCGTAGACTAATACCTGTCAAGAATTTAATTTTTGATAGTGGTGGGTTTGTAGCATTCACTAAAGGTATTAATGTGAGTGTTAGTAGGACTATTCATCTCTATAAGGTGGTTAAGTATGATCCTTCTACTGATTATTTAGTAGAACTTGATCATATTCCGTTTTATGATGAGCCTGTGGAGCTTCGTATTGAGAAGATTAGGAAGAATTTAAGGAATTATTTGATTATGAGGCGTGAGCTGGGTGATAATGTCCTTTATGTTGTACATGGATGGAGTATAGAGGAGGTATCACTTGCTATCCAGCAACACCTTGGATTAGATAATA
>CAYZRH010000127.1:0-2409 GCA_964480805.1 uncultured Desulfurococcaceae archaeon | reverse complement strand
GACCAGTCCATGCATCCCTACAAGCATCTAGACTATACCCTCTCTCACGACACCATCTAAGAAGTTCACGTTTAGACTTGAAGTAGTAGAGCTTAGTAGGCACTCTCTCACCCACTAGAGAGGAAGGCGAGAGAACGGTGGTTGTAGGGCACAACACTTATACGGTATTCTTGACAGAAAAAGTATGTGGAGAGCCCCAGAGAGCTATGTACCCGCTATGCGGGGTAAGCCTCTGGGGCGAATGATCCTTCTACTTCGTCTTCTTTATCCTTCTAGTCCTCTTTACACGCTTTCTAGCTGGATGTCTCTTATCTCTAACTTCACCTATCTCTTCATACTCTACTGGCTCTCCATATTTATTCATGAACTGTACTTGGTCTGGTTTTTCTAGGCTGTGTCCTCTCAATCCATGGATTCCATAGTGTCTAATTCTCCCTTTCTTATCAACAACAAGGTGGTTTACCATAACAGTCTTATCTTTAACACTATCTCTAACAAGCCCTATAAGACTAGCATGTGCCCTCCTAACAACCCTCCTTATAAGCCTCTTAACCCTCCTCTTATCCCTACTAGTAAGTCTCCTTCTACTAAGTATTTCAAGAGCTTCCTCAAGATACCTTATAATATACTGGTAATCGCTCTTAACAACCTCAATATCTATATCCCTATGTTTACCAGACCTTCTACCCATAACCCATTACCCGAATTTCCTTTGCCTAACTTTCTTAAGGATAGCTCTAGCCTCCTTCCCCTTGATCCCTAGCTTCTTAGCAGCCTCTAGTGCCAGTTTCTCTCTTGCTTGTAGGGTTTTGGTTTTACTTATTCTCCTTCTATAATGGTTGATGAGATCAACTATACGCTGATACTTCCTAGGCCACTTGGATTTACCAAGACGAATCAATACTAGTGTTCTACCTCTCCACTTCCTAACTGTAAAAGGAACTACCTCACCACGGTGGTCTACAGTCCATCCATCAACATAGTCAGCAAGCTGAGCCAGAGCTACACGCTTATACTCCTCAAAACTAGTTACACCAGGCCTCCTATCACTCTCAGACACTGCCTGGGTAACACTATCCCTAGTCCTAGGCCTAGCAGCTTCAAAGTATATGTGCGGGTAATAAGTCCTAGCCACAGCCTCCACCCAGTAGAGTAGGAGGCGAAAAAGCTAGTTGAGTGGATAATAGAGTGGTTTAGCTTGCCCTTCCTCTTCTTCCTTCTCTTCTAACTCAATGTGTTCTAGCAACTCCTGCTTCACTTTCTCCAGGATACCAATAGCTTGCAGCACCTCTAGTAATGTAGCACCACTGCTTATATCAAGCTCGGCCTTAACATCATCACCAACAATGTTAACAACAACTCTAACAGGCACCTAGCAACACCTACTATTATTCTAGACGGACTCCATGATACTCTAGTACCTCCCTAGCCGCATCAGCATCAAGTACAAGAACCTCGACACCAGGAGGATCTGGGCTACTAACCTCTTCAGCTAGCTCTTTCAAATCTTTGTAGCACTCCTCTGAGACATCTGCTACCCAGACCTCTATCTCTTCTTCACGGAACTGCGGGGTTCTTGCTGTTGTTGCTGTAGTTGCTGCTGTTGCTGTTGTAGTTGCTGTTGCTGTAGTTGTAGCAGCTAAGCGGAAGCTATGGTTACAATTAGGACACGTATAGCGGCTAGTCCTACGATTCTTACGTGGACTCCACGAATAACCGCACTTAGGGCATCTTACCTTCATACCAGCACCCGCTAGAGAAGAAGGCGAATAGGTAGCTATGCGGTTTGGAGAGTAGCTTTTCTCGTATATACATATTATATATATTATTATATGTAGTTACTGGGTTTGTTTCAATAGATTATACAGTTTATTTAATAATACTGTTGTTGTGCTTTATGCTTAATGCTTAGAAGTGTATTATTATAGTTGTTTTTCTTCTAGTTATGTATGTGTTTAAGCATTAGGTTAGTGGTTTTCCTAGTTTTTCTTCTATGAACTTGTTTAGGGATTTATCGTTTATGAGTTTTAGTGACTTGTTTATAGTGTCTGTATTTAGCTTGTTGTTATTGAAACCTATGCCTAGCACATTTCTCACTAGTTTCCTTATATCACTTACGCTTAGTGTGTATACCCCATGGTCTCTTATTTTAAGACCAGTTAGTACACCAGCTATATAGTACTGTATAGCTACTAGATTGTCTATAGCCTTCCTTGTATCAGTTTCATCATATACTCCAGAATAGTTGTATGGAACAAATATGTCAAACACCTTCCCTGGATTAGGCACGTCTGTCTGTATGTATATGAATGGCCAGTCCCAAGCTGGCCTTATCACTGTTATTGACTTAACCCTGTCATCCCATGTCTGGTAGTATAGTTTAGCAGCTGTAGCTAGTATTTCTAGCAT
>CAYZRH010000126.1:0-2422 GCA_964480805.1 uncultured Desulfurococcaceae archaeon | reverse complement strand
GTATGATACTGTTGATTCACTATATAATGTGTTAAACTATGTATTAAGACTTATTAACCCGTTTATGTATGGAGGTTGTGGAGAGAGTGGGGTTGATAAATCGTTTAGAGGCTATGTAGGATACATGGTTGATAGCTATTCTATAGTTATAAGAAGTGCTAGACTTAGTGATGCTTACTCTATATTCAGGATACATTTAAGGAGTCTCCAGGGACTTGATGAAGAAGATTTTGAATGGTTTTATAGTATGTTGAGAGTTAGGTCTAGGAGAATTCCTGTTGCTGAGATAGGTGGTAGAGTTGTAGGATTTGTTATTGCTTATATGTGTAAGGGTAGAGCTTCTATTGACTTTATCTGTTGATAAAGGTTATCGTAGATGTAGTGTAGGTTCTAGACTTTTAGAGAGCATGGAGGATGTGCTTAGAAGTGAGGGTGTTTATACCATAGCTCTTAGTGTTAAACGTGATAACTATTCTGCTCTAGGATTCTATATAAGGCATGGATATAGTGTTAAGGGTGTAGTACTACTGTTATCAGCATGTGTTGATAAGATACATGTAGAACCTATAACAGAGTATAGTATTGTTGTTGAAAAACTGGAAACACTTTTCCTTCAAAACTAAAAGTACTTCCATCAACATGGTGGAGTAGTTTAACAGAACCAGTTGATAGAATGGTTTATACTAGATTCTATAGAGAAGAATACATACCAACAATACATAAGAACAATAAGTTAAGAGGTATTGTAGAATACACTCCAGAGAAAGAGACTATAGTTGACTATCTAGCAGTCTCATACCACTATCCAACAAAAGCTTTAGAAGCACTCTTAACAGCATTAAAGAATGAATTAGAGAAACATAGTGTAGAAAAACTAGTAGTACCAGTAGATGCAACCAAGACAGCATTAACAAAGAAACTATTAGAAAAAGGATTCTATATAGAAAATACTGTATATAAACTAGTGAAGAAACTTTAACTAATAACTCCCTTTAAATAAGAGTAAATAATAGAAACATATATTTTATATTATTATGTGTATCTTTGCTATTTATCTCACAACTATAGGGAGATGACTATACTACCAGCTTTATGAAATATGTTCTAGGAAAGAATTGTATTAGCACAATAAGAAAAACAATTATACTAGTTCCTTGATACATATTCTATAGAATATGTAACAAGAGGTGTTAGATTGGTTTCATGGAACATAATTAATAGTAGGATTAGAGAGTGTAAGAGTAAGAGTAGTATATTTGAACGTATACAATGTATTAAGGCTTTACTTAGTGAATTTGGAGAAGATGGTATGATATACTATGCATTAGGTGAAGGATATGAGCTTTTAGGTGATTATAATAAAGCTCTAGATTATTATACAAAAGCATACAACCTCTTCCCTCTATCGAAATGGAAGAAAGTAGCACTAACTGCTATTAATCGTGTTAGAACTAGATTGCATGAACCATATTCTATGTATCAAATTCATAGCGTTGCTTCATGGAGTGAAGTAGTTATTGATAGAGATACACTGTTTATAGTTAACTGTACGGCTAAGAAAGCATGGGATATGTGTAGTGGGTTGCCCAGGTATCTTCCTGCATTCCTAGCTTATCAGGGCAGTTCATTCCATGAATTCCTAAGCAGGATTATGGAGTTAGAGAAAGAGTATGGAGAACCTATTTACTGGATTATATTGAGTGCTAAGTATGGTTTTATAGAGCCATGTAGGCTAGTTGAAAATCATAATATAACATTTAGTGATCCAAGCTCAATAAGTGATGATGAGTTAAGAAAACAGGTTCAAGATAGTAAGGTATATGGGAGAAAACTATTATCTTTTAACAGAGTCTATGTATATACTAGAAATAGCCTATACTACGAGAAGGTAGCTAAAGCATTTAATGGAATAGCAAAATGCTATAGAATACTTGATCAGAAACAATAGATTTACTGAACTCATATCTACTCTAATATGTATCTAATAATTGAATACATAATATGCTAGGGGATGGAGAACAAACGATCTCGTTATAGCTATTGATCTTAGCATGAATGATGTTAAAGTAGTTGCTGTTATTGGTGTTAAAGAGCATATACTTAAACAGAGTGTCTTCATGGGATGTACATGGATTAAACACTTTCGTAGAATACCCTTCTCGTAGAAAGAGGAGCTACTTGAGAGCTTTTGAACATAGATTTAGAAGACTGCTTAAATACATTGAAGTATCTAGAATATTTACTATCATTAATGAAGCTGAGTTAAATATGTTTATAAAAGAGCTTAAGCCATCCCTTGTAATCATAGATAATAAACTATACCATTTAATAAAGTGTAGGAATAAGTTAGCAGAAGACAGAATAAGGAGCAAACACCTAAAAATAATAATGCTTCTAGCAGATAACTTTGCAAACTATGCAA
>CAYZRH010000125.1:0-2430 GCA_964480805.1 uncultured Desulfurococcaceae archaeon | reverse complement strand
CCTATTTCCTCCTAGACCATAAACTATTGCTAGGTATCTTTCCTCTAGATCGGGGTCTCCTAGGGCTTCTCTCTACGTATTCTAGCAATCTTCTCTCCAAGACTCTTCTCAAAAACAGTACTCCTAAACGATAATATCTTCAATACGTAATCTCTATAATAACTAGCCGACACCAACCCCAGATCATAGACTAAGTCTTTAGAAATCAGTATACATCAACCTCCAGCGATATCCTATGAAACTCCATAGCCTAGCTAACACTATTTAAACTTATACAATTAATAAAAAGTAGATAAACGTGTTTACATTAGACACTATGTAGAATACATCATACCTCCATAGACTAATATACCATAATATAGCTGATCTATGTGAGTTCATTGTTTAGACTAGGTTAAATCTAGCACCATAGATTCCTAGTTGTTGTTTCCATGAAAGCTGTTTCCTATATAGATTATGTGGTTTAAACCTTGTTCTTACACTATCTATACTGGCTCCATTTACTGGTATCTTCCATGGATCTATCTCTCCATAACCCCACTTATGTAGTATGTAGAGATAGCCTATGTCATATGAGTTAAAGCCCATACAGTATGCTACTAGTGAGTCTAGGTGTAGAGGATTTGTTGATGCAAAATATGTTCTCCAAGGCTTAGGTGTTCCATAAACTGGTCCTTCACCCTCCATACCCTCATATCCATCAATAACACCTAGATCGGGGTATACGTGTCTGGCTAAAACAGCTATGTTGAGATTTATAAAGAAGTAGTTCTGATGTATCTTAGGCTTGTCTTCACGAATAGGTGCTCCAACTGCAAGATTCTTTATAGATAGTGTGACAACAACTGTATCATGTGTCTTAGGCCTACAGATCGATATCTTAAACAAACTCTTATCTAGTAGTGTTTTAGCAATCCTTATGTTAAACAAGTTTCCTTCCTCATCATAGATACTAACGTACTCTATATCATCACTATTAAGATCGAGAAACTCTATAACACCACGATACTTCTCTTTAAGCCTTAGATAACCGTAATTAATAAGCCCTCTATAGAAACTTCCTTGAGCAGGTGCTTCAGCAACCAGTACCTCACTTATATTAAAGTTTTCAAGAAAGAACTCTATAAGAGAATCAACAGCATTAACATGTGTAGCACATAAAGGGTTATATACTGATACAAAGTTTGGTTTAACAAGGACTCTATCTCTATTACCCAATCTCCCTCTAATCTCATCCAAGATAAGTTTTAAAGATACTTTAACACCATTAAACCTATCATAATCTTTAACAATGGATACGCATCCAGCTACCATAGACTATACACCATAGCACTTATACATATATAATTATCAAGTTCTAATAGAGATTAATACAAGCCTACTAATATATAGAGACTATCCTAGATTTAAGGTATAGAATCTTTATAGAATGCAGACATCTATAGTAGGTCATGTCTATTTTAGTAGTTTATATTTTATTAATGAGGGTTTTAGAAGCATTATCGATGACAAATTTTCTTACAGTATATATGTTTAAGTATGTGTTTAAATACATTATACTACATTAGACAACATACACCTATATGTTTTTTATTCTCTAGATATAAGAGTTATTCTAGAAGGACTGTGTTTTATGGGGTGGTGCTGTAGTTTGAAAACATCTGTCTTAGTAGCTATATTCATTATCGTATTAATAATAGTTGCAGTAGCTGCATACTATCTAGGAGCAATTACTGGTGGAGCAGGCTTAATAGCTCCAGCAGCACCAACATGGACTCCTCCAGAGAAGATCAAGGCTGCATGGATCTATGTTGGACCAGTTGGTGATTTTGGATGGAGCTATATGCATGATATTGGTAGGAGAGTTGCTCAAGAACTGTTTAAGGACTGGCTTGAGACAACATATGTTGAGAGTATTCAAGAAGCACAGTTATCAGAGACTATTGACAACCTTGTAGCTCAAGGATACAACGTTATATTCACTACTTCTTTCGAGTTTATGGACAAGACTATTGAAGCTGGTGAAAAGTATCCAAACATTATATTATGGCATTGTAGTGGTTATAAGAGAATAGATAATGTTGGAACATACTTCGCCGATCTATACCAAGTATATTACTTAAACGGCTTAATAGCTGGTGCTCTAACTAAGACTGGTAAGATAGGCTATGTAGCAGCACATACTATCCCAGAAGTTGTAAGACACATAAACGCTTTCGCCATTGGTGCTAAAGAAGTTGGTGAACAACTTGGTAAGGATATTAAGGTCTATGTTATAAAGATTGGTGCATGGTATGATCCTGAGAAGGCTAAGGAAGCTGCTAGAACACTTGTTGAACAATATGATGTAGACGTTATAGCTTATACTGAAGACTCTACAGCTATTATAGAGTATGCACAGAAACTCTATGAAACTGAGGGTAAGGAGGT
>CAYZRH010000124.1:0-2433 GCA_964480805.1 uncultured Desulfurococcaceae archaeon | reverse complement strand
CAGGTATAGAACTGGGCTCTCTAACAACACACAGTGTATCAGCACACATATACCTGTAGTAATTCATACCGGCTTTCTTACTCCTACACTTAAGTGGACATACGGTATAATCTACATGTTTCTTGATCTCTATAGTATTACCAGTATATAGTAATTTATTATACACTATAGTGGTTAAGCTACACTATAAGTCTATAGTTTTTAAGATGGCAGTGATAATTTAATACCTAATAATGCAATATACTATCTCGTAGGTACTGCTAGGTGTTAGAATATTGTCTATGCTATGGCTTAAGGAGATAGAATTTCATGGTTTTAGAGGGTTAAGCGGGATTATAGAGTTTTGTAGAGGCTTGAACATAATTGTAGGGCCTAACTGTTCTGGAAAGACAGCATTAATTGAGGCTATAGCCTATATACTAGCACTCAATTACCTAGATCTACGGGAAGCACATGGTCATATAGCTTTATTGCATGCTGCTAGAGGTAGTCCAGCTCATTCAACTGCTAATATAGTTGTTGATAAAGGTGATATTAGGGGTATTGTTGTAGAGGATAGTGTTGAGAAGAAAGTAGAGTTAAGGGTGACTAAGAGCATATCCTATGAATCTATAGGTGTAAGTGTAAAGCCTATTGTAGAAATACGTATGGAGAGTTTTCCAAGAAACTGTAAGTTAACTTATAGAGTAGAGACTAGGAGAACAAGACTAGGTTTTAGTGATGAGTGTATTAAAGGTACTGAGTTTAGAATGAGCGTTATTACACCAGGTATTTATCCATTTGATTTCTTTGATCAATTAGTTGGTATTGCTAAGAAAGAACATAGTGTTATATGGAATACTCTCTCTAGTGGTATAAGTCTTAATGGTAAAAAATATACTGTAGATGTAGCATCAGATGATTGGGGTAGACTATCTGCCTATGTTAAAGAGAATGGAGAGCTTGTCAACTTCTATGTTGTTGGTAGAGGTTTACAGAGAGCATTAATTACTAAAGCTGCACTTACTTCTTCAAACATTGTTCTCATAGATGAGATAGAATCTGCTATGCATCCAGAGCTACTTACTGAACTGGCTAGAAGTATTATAGAGAGTATAAAGAATGGAAGACAAGTTATAGTTACTACTCAATCACTAGAAGCAGCTAGGTTTCTAGTCGCTGCACTAGCTGGTGTAGATAAGAAGTATTGGAGAACGCCACATAAGATCTTGGAAGTAATTAGTAGTATGTGTATAGACAACAACAAATCTATGATGTTGAATGAGATTATATCACTAATATCTCTATCTAGAGATGGTGATAAAGTAAAAGCAGTATCTCTGTCTGGGTGTCGTGCATGTGAAGAAGTGTTTTTAAGTGAGGATATAAGACTTCTCTATACAATCGCTAAGTGACAGTCTATTGTATTAATTAATATGGATTTAGCTAGCTCTAGCCATAGGTGTTAATAATGAAGAATATAAGAGTCTATGTAGAAGGATGTCTAGATGCATCACTGGTTTCTGTAATGTCTAATTTATTGGAGAACAATTATAACCTAGAGGTTAAGTTTGAGATAGAGAGTCTTGGTGAAAAGTCTAGGGTAATACATAGGCTTATAGATGATCTAATGAGGTTTAGAGTAATAGCCTTTGTTGATGCAGACAGGGGTGTATATGATACAATAGAGTATGTAGAAAAGTGTGTTAAGAAGAGGGGCTTGGATGTACAGTTAAGTCTAGAGTTAGAACAGTATAAACCACCACATATAGATCTATATAAAGGTAGGGAGTATATATCATCCATTATTCTATGGGCTAAACCGCCAGGGTATCAAATAGGTACTATAGAAGATATTGTATGTAGTATATTTAATGACTATTGTGCTAGAATAGAGGAAGAGTTAGAGCCTATAGCAAATACTATCTGTAGAGGCTATGTATCTCCTAGAGAGCTGGGTAGATGGATTAAAAAGATCTCTCCACTACTATGTATAACTCTCTGTCTATCTAAAGGTACACTAGTCTGGGATCCTACAATTAAGAGATGCGGATTTAGTATTATAGAGTTTTTAACTAGAGTGGTAGTAAAAGAGAAACCACAGTGCATACTAGCTTACATTGACTTGCTCTACAACATTACATCTATGATATAACTGTCATATGTCCTATTTACCTAGTGTTCTCTATACCAACATGGTGTGTCAGCATACATATACTTAGTAATCTTTACATAACCATGCTCTCCTAATTAAGAGAGATTCTCTCTAACTACTCTCTAGAACAACATTATAAGTATAAACTTAGACTAGTAGATAACGTAGGGAGTGGTGATGAATAGTCTAGCTATTGAAGAAATTGAGAAACTTGTTTTGAAGCATAGATGGATATTGGAGGTGCTATCGTATTTTGAGAAAAAGTATTGTATGAAGAGTAGTGAGTTCTATAATAAATG
>CAYZRH010000123.1:0-2483 GCA_964480805.1 uncultured Desulfurococcaceae archaeon | reverse complement strand
ACACTAAAGCTTTTTATAAGATTTATTTAAAACAAATTTTTTTGTAGGGAGTTGGTATGGCGTCTGAAAAATTAAGTGAGAGTAATAACGATGAAGAAATTAATACTATTAAGTTACAAAAATTAGAATTATTGAAGATTATTCCAAGGTATGAGCTAGAACTTTTAGCAAGGAAATATGGAATAAGAAGAAGCGGTGTTTCTATTGAGGAATTGAGAAAAATAATAGCTGAAATAGTCCCATATGAGAAAATAGAAGAAATTTATACAAGATATGAGGATGCTGGAAATGTCACGATACATCTTTTTAAGTTTAAAAAGGAAAATGTTAGCAATTTGAGTAATGAGGATTACTTGTTGGAGGTGCTAAAGCGCTACAAAATGGAAGACAGATTTAGAAAGCGAGTGGAAATTAAACCTACTTCAGAACCCAAAATTGTGTTAATTGATCTAGTAGATGGTAGAATTAAAATAAAATTAGAGGCGAAAGGACCACTCATAATTAGGAGGGATGCCGATACTAGAAAAATAATAAAGTTTTCGCCTCTGATTTCAAGTGTTGCATTCATACATACAGATACCGGCTTAGTTGAAATCAGAGTACGTGAGAGAAAGCATGCTAAAAAAGTATGCGAGAAACTAGCAGAAATTTTCAATAGGGGGGAAGAATACGAGTCCATCAGTTTTAGCGATGATGAATTGGAAAAAATCATTGAATGGGCTCATACACTAAGAAATGCTACAATAAAACCGCTTCATGGTAGAATAAGTTCGCTAAGAATTACCGCTGCTCGTGGAAGCGATCTAAGGGATGACGAAATATTTGACAAAATTGGGGAAATAATTGGTGAGTATAGTAGGAGTGGTGTGTACATTCAATATATTCATCAATTTGCTGATGGTAGAGAATTAAGGGTTGGGTTTCAAATAAACTCCTTACAAGGAAAAATATTCTTTAAAAGCTATGTGAGCGAGGAGGTAATAATGTATGTGTTGTCGAAAATTAAGGAAATTAAGGGATTATAATATAGATGATGATCTGATTGAGCGTTTAGAAGAAATTTTACCAGAAATACCAACAAAGCGTGTTTCGCCCATTCTTATAGCTAAAAAATTAAATATAGATAAAAGGAAAGCAATTGATCTCTGTGTTGCCCTTGAAAAACTAGGGCTTGCTAAAATTAGATATGAAATAACCTGCCCCGAGTGCGCATCTGACGTTCTGGTCCTGGACGATTTAAAAGATATACCCACAGATAAAATTCAATGTGATGTTTGTGGGACATGGTTTATTCCGACGGAAGATGATATATGGATTGTATGCGATTTTTTCTTTGAAAGAAAAAAAGAAAGGAGAATATTTCAAAAAAAGCGGAGTACTGCTAAACCTGAGAGAATTACGCTTAAGGATGCTTTTGGTAGTATATCATTTAAAAATAATATTAATCATGAGCTATTTAAGATAGATCGAGAAGAATTAAGAGAGATGCTTATAAAAGTAGAAGAGGCAAAAACTAACCAAGAGAAGAAAGAAACATTAGAAGCCCTAACTGAGTATCTGTTCACTTCTATTTTCGGAATAACTTCTAGTGGTAGAAACATAAGAACAAAGACGGCTGAGATAGATGTATTATTAAAATTGAAGAGTCCTATCCTTACATTTCATCCATTATTTAAGGAGATAGGAACACATATTATGATAGAGTGCAAAAATTGGAATAAAAATGTAGGAGCTAAAACAATAAGAAATTTTGCTAGTCTACTTGAGAGTTATAAAGTCAAATTTGGTTGTTTTTTAGTAAAAAAGCATATCACTGAAGAAGCATGGCAGACTATATTGAATATCTTTAAACAAAGAGATCTAATAATTGTTGTTCTAACGCTCAGGGACATAGAGAATATAATCAATGGAGCTAATTTGATTGACATCCTTGAGGAAAAATATGAACATATAAAATTTGAAGAGCCTGTTAGTAAACTAAACTATGTTTCAAAAAGATATAAAAAGAGAGCTAAGTAGTAATCCAAAACTTTCGGAGACAATAAACTATGTAGAAAAGTTTTTCAATATAAAGACTTACCTAAGAGAATATGCTAGGATATATATGATGTATGTTCCACTGTGTATTGAAAATAGTAAACTTTCTGAGCCTCAGATAGTGGAGATAACTCATAGCATAGAATAACTGGCATATTTAATAGTTATTAGATCAGATCCCTTGCCTTGCTCGAGAATCCCTCATAAAAAAATAGGGAGGAGGCGAAGTCTACTTCTTCTCCTCTTTCTTTGACTTTATGTAGAGTCTCTTAACTTCCTCTGGGATGTGGGGGATCAGACCTGTGTCGATAAGAACATTAAGCATCTTCTGACTAAGCTCAATAATCTCTTTAGCACGCTCATACTCCTCCTTCCACGTAGTAGTACGACGAGCAACACCCTGCTTAACAGCCTGCATAGCACATGCAGCAGCCTCATATGGGAAC
>CAYZRH010000122.1:0-2622 GCA_964480805.1 uncultured Desulfurococcaceae archaeon | reverse complement strand
CAAGCTGTAGAACTCTATCTTAAAGCATTTCTTATTAAACTAACTAGTATCTACCTCTTTACCCGTGATCTTGTTGAACTACTTAATACAATAGCTAGCCCAGGCTATAGCATACCTGATCAGCTATACGTCTATGCTGATGCACTAACACCACACTATACAATGGCTAGATACCCTGGTAGAAAACCTGTAACCTATGATCAAGGGCTGGCTAGGAGGTGTATTATGTATGCAGAAGAGATCATTAAATGGGTTAAGGAGAAAGCTGTTTAAATACATGTTTTTGAAAGTTAGAGAGAGCAATAGACTGTTTCAAGAATATGTTAATAAGATTAAGGAAGCATATCCAAGATCAACTATAATACTCTATGGTTCAAGAGCTAGAGGAGACTATTTACCATATAGTGACTACGATCTAGCCATTATACTAGAAAGCGTTGAAGACAAGTTTAGAGTAATAGAAGAAATAAGATCTCTTAAACCACTTGGTCTAGATCTAGATTTAATAATACTTAGTCCAAGAGATCTAGAAGACCCTATTATAAAGAATATGTTAAGGCATTCAAAGATGCTGTATAATGGATTAGGAGTTAAAATAGATTATTAAAAAGCTATTAAGGGATAATTTAAATATAGTGTTTAGTCTTTATGTTTATTATTGATGATGAATTACTCCCGGTAAGGACTAATTAGCTAGGATGAGCTAAACTTACCCATCTGATCTCTAGTGTTGTAGAACACTTGTTTAAGACTTTAATCCTATATCTTTGTAACAACTGTTTTGTATAAGAGAGTTTGTTTCATTCTAAAGCATGTATACTCTACATAGACTCTAGCTTTAACACCTGGTTTAAAGAGTTTTGCTATACTAGAGTTTTTAGGGAAATAGCCTATTTTTAAACTAATATGCATCGTTGCTTGTGAAAGATTTGTTTTTAACAGTAGGTTTGACTCATTTACTTCTACATAAGTATTGTTTATGTATAGTGATAGATTTGTAAAGAATGCTGGTGTCACATCATAGTTTGCTAGAGTTAGATTTAGGAATGCTAGTATATGTGTACTATTATATTCTCTATAAGATACTGTAGCATTGACAAAGTGTACTATACAACTATATGTTGTCATAGTATATGTTGTATAGCTAGGGATTGTAGTTGTTGAAGCACTTCTACAATACATGTGGTATACTAGGTAATAGCCTACAACTACTACCATTACCACTAATACTATAGTCACTATAGTGATCTTTACATACTCCGTCAAATACTACACCTACTCTCTAAACAATATACACGTATATTAGTTAGAGTTAGTATTAAAACTCTATATCTATATAGCCTTCTTTATTTCAGCTTACTAACCTAGTGGTTACTGGAGATCAGCACCGTATAGGATAGTTGATCAATTTATATAGGGGGTGGATGTGGATAAATTATAAAATAATAGTTATTAAGTAAGTTATACGGTAATATACTAGTATGATATCGTAGGTGTTGTTTCTCTTGAGTAATGAGTTAGAAAGGTTGTATAGAGTCTATAGATGGGTTGAAGACCCATTTACTAGAGAGGGGTTTGAGAGATATAGGAGTATCCTTGATTCTATGGAGAAAGTTATTGAGCATAAGTGGGTTAGAGAAGTTGTTAGTGGTAGAGTACTTGTTAGAATAATCGATCTATGTGGAGGCACTGGTCTAGCTGGTACTGCTTTATCTAAAAAGATCCTTGGTCTTGGCAAGGACATTGAGTTAACAGTTGTTGATCTAAGAAGGGATGCTTTAGAAAAAACAGTTGTTTTTGGTGAGAAGGAGCTTGGCCTTAAACCAGAGACTATTGCATGTGATGCTCTTGAAATCTATAGATTGGGTAGAGAGTATGATATAGCGCTTTTATGGGGATACACGACCCCGCATTTTAGTCCATGGGATTTAGCTAGGCTATTTGCTGGAGCATCAAAGATACTTTGTAGTAATGGAGTATTTGTTTATGAAGAAACTGATAGGTTTCAATCAATATTCATTAGGGGTTATAAGGATTTTCTAGTAGAACGTCTAGCTGACGATAGTATAGTTGCTACTATACATAAGAGTAGGGATCCTTTATCAGGGTATATTATACGTACAGCAGTTGATCTTATTAAGAAAGACGTTATTGATATGAAGGTCTACTTATGGGATATAGCTTCATCAGCTACACTAGCATGGATGTTTTTTGAAAATGTAGACTTTATACCAAAGACAAGATACTCTGGATGTATAGTAGCATATAAACCACGTAGGACTATGTTAGTAGATAGTATATTGACTAGTATACCAGATATTCTTAAGGAGAAGAGTTAATGGAGAATACGATAGTAAGTAAAAGTTATTTAAAGGTGGTTTATTATATTTCTAAGGTATTTCTATTACTGTCTAATAACATACACTACTATATTATTATCTTGTATTTGTGTAGTGTTTGTCTTAAAGAACCATAATCTAGTGTATATTAGTAGTCTCTATATTACTCTCTAATAGAGAATCTAATATGTTATGTAAATGTGTTAATGTATTAACTTAGTCAACATATAGGCTTTTGTAATATTATTATTAATCCAATTCCTATCACTTACATTCTCTCTCC
>CAYZRH010000121.1:0-2640 GCA_964480805.1 uncultured Desulfurococcaceae archaeon | reverse complement strand
GGATCGTAGTGTGGGTGTGTGTTCTTCTCATACCTTATACTAATAGATACTATTTTATCAACATCTTGTGGAGGGATCATGGGTTCTAATATGAATTTCCTAAGAAACTCTCTATACAAGTCCTCCCATAAACTATATGATCTAAACCTCAAGTCTACTCCATAACTACATTGTATTGGCTCAATATTTCTAACAACAACTCTCCACACTCCATCTGGATACCTTACCCATGTATTCCACGTCTCAGTCAATAATATATCAACTGTGTCATCACTAACAGTTATTGTCAACCATAGATGTATTTCTGGTGCATAATAGTCTGTTGTAGTATCCGTATTTGGTGAAATAATCTTGATAACAACTTCGTATTCTCCATATAATGGGTTTCCACTAGGGTCTCTCAATAGTATGTCTTTTACCGTAAACGGGTTTTTATTGTATATTGTCTTTGTAGAACCACTAGCTATGTGTTTAACTTCTATAACCATGCTTATTGACCCACTAGGCTTAAAGATCTTGGCACTAGGTATGTCTCCAATATTAATGCTTGTTTCCTCATATAGTGTAAAACATCCTAGAACACATACTACTACTGTAGTATTAGCTCTACCCCCAAGGTCGTCCTCAACATATAGTGTGACATAGTATACTCCAGGGTATTTGAAAGTGTATTGGAGTGTATCTACACCAGTAACATCATATAATGTAGTAGTGGAGTTAGCTATAACCCATCTATAATACTTTATAGAACCATCTGGATCATAGGAGTTGCTAGTAAATGTTACAGTCTCTCCAATAACTGGGTTCTTTGGACTATACTCTATACTAGCTACTGGTGGTATGTTAGAAACGTTTCCAATAATCTCTCTAATCCTATCCCCTATATCGTAGGTATAGCTTTTTGAAACAAGTGTTATATTGAAGAATCTATCATATAGTTTAACATCTATTCTAAGACTACCTATACCTAACAACTCACTAAGACTAGTCTCTATCTCAAATGGTAGGCTTTCTAGATAAGCCCATCCATAGACTCTCCAAATACTCCTATTAACAGGTATCCATGAATCACTTTGGACATCATATTTTGTTCCAAAACCTATTTCATCAACATACTGGCTGTTAAGACCTACACTATAGTAGTATTCATGGTTGTAGAGCTTCTCTAATGGAAAATACTTTTCTAAAACATACTCTCTAGAACCACTAACTACAACTCTAACCAATACTACAACAGGATCACCTGATCCATCACCCATACCAGCTAATGCATTAAATATTCTAGAAAACTCTTCACCACCCATAATCCTTGTAGAGTCTATAGAAACATTTGTATAGACTCTAACAATAAATTCGTAGTCTCCACTAACAAGCTTGTTGATAAGCAGTCTATAGTCTATATAGTCTACACTCATTTCTCCAATAGATGTAGTAAAAGGTGGTTCATAAGTATATGGTAGAGTAACCCAGTCTTCCCTAACCAAGTCTCCATAAAGTGTGTCAGGATTATTGTTTAGAAGTCTAGCTACTGCTTTAAAATACTTTGTTCTAGCCAGCAAGTATATAGACTCAGCTGTTAAAGGTATAGATGATGAAGCATTCTCTACAGATACCTTACCACTAGTAACCCTTACTGGTAGGTATGGGAATTCTTCTTGATGGGTAACTGTCTGAGATAATGTCTTCCACCCACATCCACCCTCAACAGCTTCTAAGGGAGTCTCTGTTGTAACACTATAGTATGAACCAAATAATAGTTCTCCAAGCACGTTAGTGTAGTCAGCAGGTGTTACTGTTGAACCACCTAGAACTATAGTTGAGTAGACACTAGGGTATATGAGGTCTATACATTGTGGGCAAATCTCTGAAACTTCTACATAAGCATCCATATCAAGTGTTATGTCTAGGTATAGGTTATCATTAGATGCTATAGTGAAATCAACGCTTGTTAGATCCAGTGTTGAGTCTAGTATGTATGGTGGAGGCTCTACATCAACTACATCCACTACTACAGAGCTATTGTATAGTGTATAGGTTTTATTATCTACAATAACATATCTAGATAATGCTTCATCATAAGAGTATATATACATTAGCTTAGTTAAACTAAACAATACACTATAACTACCTGGCTCAACATAATCTCTAAGACTAATCTCTACAACAGTCTCATTAACATCCGTATGAATCCATGGTGAATACCAGAAACTAAAACAATCCATACACTCACATGATATGTTTAAGTAACTATTATCAGCAGCTTTATTTAAGCCAGAGAAGCTTGCTTTAACAACACCATCTTCAAGTACAGTAAAGTTCCTTAGACCATCAATATCCATGTATGTAAACCATTTCATTTCTCTTAGAGTTATTGATGTAGTATTTAATATAAAAGATCCTGTTGGCTGTCTATCCAAGTATAGTGTGAATTCAGCTACTCCAACTTCTTCATCATCAATAAATGTTTTAAACAATATACTAAAAGAACCCATTATATTATCTATTGAACTAACAGTAAATTCTATAGTACCAGAACCATTGATTGTAAAGGGGTTTTCCAGTCCTCTTACAAAAACACCCTCCATAGACCCCCCCGCTTGGTGTTTCAAGTATTGGTGTTTCATAGTATATTGTCTTCGG
>CAYZRH010000120.1:0-2702 GCA_964480805.1 uncultured Desulfurococcaceae archaeon | reverse complement strand
ATATGCTCTATACTACATAGTCTATGGATTGGCTAAGATACCTGTACATTATGATAGAATTACACTATCTATAGTAAATGAAACACCATTACTAGGCTTATATGAGATAGACTTGTTTATCACATTTATTTTAACTGGTTTTATACATGGAGTTATGGGTTTTGATTATAGGAAGTATATTGTATCGATAACGCTTATGATAATAGGATATATGTTGCTTGTAGTAGGTCTTATAGGTGGGAATCTTGTATTTACAACTGGTTTAGTAGTTACAATATATTGTTACTATAGGTATAAAAGAACTCTAGAGTATATAGTGTTGTATACACTAGCTTTACTACTAATAATAGACGTTATAGTTGTTTCAATAGTTTTTACTAAACCATTATGCGGTCAAAACCTAGTGTATAGTGTATTGTATAGGGAGAGGAGTATATGGGTGTTTATTGAATACCTGTCTATCATACTGTTTATTATAACCATGTGGATTCACTTAATAAGGTTTATACCTTTAAGGAAATTAAAGACTCTAGCTAATAAGATTTATTTAAATATTAACATGCATTTTACTAAAAGAGCCATTGAATACAAGTCTCTATTTAGTGGTGTAAGAGGTCTTATAATAGGTTTGGTAATAACTTTAGCTATAGTAATTATTCCTCATTTACCAGTATATAATCCTGAATACAAGCCTATATCTGTTGATACAATATTTTATTGGAAGATTTTTATAGAAGCATCTGAAAAAGGGTTGTGGAATACTCTATACCATAGTGGTCTTGGAAGACCACTATACATATCGTTTCTATTCATTATATGGAAGACATTTTTTAGTAATAATACAGTTTTATTCCTAGATATACTACACCCACTATTCTCTCTCATGCTACTAGTCTATGTAAGCTACCTGCTATCGCTAAAGTATTTTGGAGAAGAAGTTGCTGGCTATACAGCTATACTTACAGCTTCTGGACATAGTGTTGTAACCTTTATTGCTGGTGGTTACCAGGCTAATGCTATTTCTTTAGCTATAGCTCTTCTATGTTTCTACTTTTATCCAGAAAGACCACTACATACTATACTGTTGTTTGCTTTAGTAATCCTTATTCATCCATGGACTTTCCTAATGTATGTTATAGTGTTTCTAGTATACTATTTGTTTGTATATAGAGTTCAGGTAAGGAGAGTGTTTAAACACCTTATACTACTCATGTTTATAGCATTGCTTACAGAGTTAATACTGAGATCTATGACATCTTGTGGACTAGTTAGTCTATATGAAAAACCCCTTACTTTAGGAGTTAAACTACACACTCCAGTTTCATGGATAAACACTTTTGAACAATGGACATGGGGTTCTATGTCCAACGCTATAGTATTGCTAGGTTCTACACTATATGTTGGCTATAACTTTATAACAACAGCTTTAGCAGTTACAGCACCAGCTACAATTATGTCTAATGAAGTAATCCTCCATAGAATTATACTAAACATTCCTATAGAGATCCTTGTTGCTAGAGTATTGACAAGTATGGATAGAAGAACTTCTTATCTACTAGTATGTCTAGCAGTTACAAAAACCTTTATAACACTATCAACACTTACACCACTTAGTAAAGAGCCTTGGACTAGTATAATACCTAGTGTATAACTGACTACGAGTGCGTGGCACAATGACTGTATTTAGTAAATTATCTAGACCTTTAATCATTGTTGTCACTATAGCTGTAATAACTATAGTATTAATAGCTATAGCTATAGTTCTTCCAACAATATTCTATAAACAACCACTATATAGTACAACTCCAGTAACTGCAACAACTAGAGTTTATGAAAAGAAGGCTTTGGTATATGATTCTCTAGCACGAGAGTATCCTAATGAGAGAGTTTTAGCACGGATTATTAAACTACTACATAGTGCTAACTATACCATTGATCTATATGTTGGTGAAAACGCAACACTAGATCCACTATATAGGCTTGGAGAATATGATCTAGTTATTCTTAGAGCACATGGAGGCTTTAATGACAACCCATATATACCTAAGCCTCTTGGGCAATATGTCTTTACTGGAATATACTATGCTGAAGCAATAGAGTTGTATGGAGAGAAACGTGTTAAAGACCTCGAACATGGAGGCTATATAGCTAAAGGTGTTATACCTAAACCGGGATATAGTATTAATGAATTACCTAAGTATGTCACACTATCACCACTATTCTTTAAGGAAATGATAGGCTCTATGAAGAAAGACGCTATAATAATATATACTGGCTGCTATGGTTTAGATAATGATGTTTTAGCTAATGTATTTCTTGATAAAGGAGCTTACGCTTACATTTCATTTAAAGGAAATGTCACATGGGTTTTTGGAGACCAAGTTTTAGAAGTCCTTATAGAACATATTGTAAAGGGAGAGGATATTGTTGATACATATAAAACTCTAGATAATGAGTATAAAGTTGATAAATATACTGACGCCCTATTGGAGATAAGGTATCGTAGAAGATAGCTAATGTTAAATACGTAGACTACTGCATAAAATAGTGTATCAGCTACGTATTAACATAGCTTAACCCCTTAGTTAAGGGTGTTAAAACTTAAAAATTACCATAGTCTTTTATATTACAAGAGATGCATTTTCTTACTTATAAATAAGATTAATTATAATGCAGTTACGATCAAGTGTAATTAGTAGTAT
>CAYZRH010000119.1:0-2711 GCA_964480805.1 uncultured Desulfurococcaceae archaeon | reverse complement strand
ACAACATATATGTTAGAGACACCGTATTTCTCCATAAAGTACCTACGTGCATTACCACTAATTGTTATTGTAGGATATTTCTTGATCAGTTTCTCTTCTAGTACGGGGTATTTACTGCATCTTCGTTTATAGGTTAGTTTACGTAGGAATGTAGGTGGCTTTATGTATTCTAGTAGTAGAGACCATACTTCATGATAATCTAGTATCATTGGGTAACCTAGTTTATCAATCATGTATCCAGATACAAGATTACACGCTACAACTATATCTGGTTTAATGGAATTAATGATCTTCTTTACTTTTCTAAAAGCCCACTGGAAGTAGGGTGGTAACAATAGATTAACTTTCCTATCCCACTTAACACTATGTATTACCGGTTCTACAGAGAGCTCTATACCACTCCAACCCCTAAAATAGCCAATGAAATGTATTTCATCTGCTATCTTAGACAAGGTATTCATCATCTTTTCAACACGAACATCCGGTAAACCATCTTCGTTAACAATAGCTATCTTCGTCATACACCATCCATCCTCTCATTAACTAGGCTTGATTTATCGGATGATATCATTCACTAGATATGTAAACCTATAGCATGGTATTTTATCTTCTCTTTATTAAACACCGCCGGATCATGGATTCTTCTTCCATCAATTACTACAGGGCTTCTCATTAGTTCCTTGAATACTTTAGGCTTTAACTCCTTGTATTCATCCCACTCAGTTATTATAATTACTGCATCAGCATCACGTAGTACTTCCTCTGGACTGCTACAATACACTAGTTTTTTACCGAAGATCTTTCTTGTATTATCAATAGCTAATGGATCATGTACTTTAACCTTAGCACCTAACTCAAGTAACTTCCTTATAACCTTTAATGAAACAGCATCCCTTATATCATCGGTTCCTGGCTTAAAGGATAATCCTAGAATACCTATTGTCCTATCCTTTAGATCCTTGTACTCCCTCATAAGGTACTCAATAGCCTTATATGGTTGTTCCTCATTAACTTTATCAACGGCTTCTAGCAGTATTGGATTATATGATCTTGTTCTTGAGAAACGGATTAACGCCTTTAGATCCTTTGGTAGACACGAGCCTCCATAGCCTAGTCCGGGTCTCAGGTATCTTGTTCCTATACGTGGATCTAATCCTACAGCTTTAAGGACATTAATTACATCGCAATTCTTGATCTTTTCACATATATTAGCAATAGTGTTTGCAAAACTTATTCTCAAGGCTAAGAACGAGTTACTAGCATACTTGACCAGCTCTGCCTCTTCAAGACTAAGTGTAATAATAGGAACGCTGGTTCCAATTGATTCATAGAACTTTGTCCATAACTCCTTAATAACAGAGCATGAGCGTTCATCAATACACCCTATTACAACTCTACTGGGATAGAAGATATCATATAATGCATTGCCTTCTCTAAGAAACTCTGGATTCATTACTACACCGAGTTGTGAGCCTAGTTTTAACCCGCTTACCATAGATAGCATGTATCCTAGTTTCCTAGTGGTTCCGGGTACTACAGTGCTCTTTACAACCAGTAATCTATACTTCTTGCTACTAGAGTTCCTCCAGACTCTACCAAGCTCATTAACTGCTTCCTTGAGAAATGTCTGGTTTTGAGTTCCATTGGGATTTGTGGGTGTACCTACTGTTATAAATGCTATGTCCGCATCACTGAGTAGCCTATAATCTGTTGATACAATTAGCTTCTTATTAATGACTGTTTTAAGATATTTATCAAGTTCTTTTTCGTAAAAAGGTGGTTTACCCCCGTTTATACACTTAACCTTATGTTCATCTATATCTACACCAACAACATCAAATCCTTTTGACGTCAAAGCCGTAGCTAGTGTTAACCCTACAAACCCGAGTCCAATAACGCCTATTTTCCAGGCCATGTTCTTACCTCTATTCACTTAAGAGAACTCTTAATGCATTTAAATAGTAGTCTGGAGTTCCGAAATCAAGTCTTCTACCCTTAACTCTAACGGCATGTACTTTCTCTCCTCTCTTTATTAGGTATCTAATAGCATCTGTAAGCTGGTGTTCTCCCTTTGATGGCTTGGTTCTCTCTAATGCATCGTAGATGTCTCTATCGAATATATACACAGCAACCACCACTTTATTAGATGGGGGCATTGATGGTTTCTCAATAACGTCCTTAACTATGATATAGTCTCCTTGGTCATCACCTACTATTACACCATATCTTTCTGGGTGTTCGCTGACATCGTATAGGAATGCTATCTTAGGATTATACCTTAGATAATGGTTAATCAGCATCAGTAGGTTATGGCTATGTCCCGGATATATTATGTCATCACCAGCATGTACAATAAATTGTTCCTTGGCTATAAGCTCTTTTGTCCTTAATATAGCGTCGCCGAAGCCTTTGGGTTCCGGCTGGTTTATCATTAGTATATTTGACTTCTCTATCTTCTCATAGAGAGTCTTAAGAATCTCTGCCTCCCTATGTTTCCCGTGATCCATAAGGTACTGTACATAGCTCCAATCAGGTGTGAAATAGTCTTCAATAACGCGTTTTCCTCTACCAACAATGAAATAAAACGTTCTCACGCCTGCTTCATAGAGTGACTCGAATATGTAGTGTAGAACGGGTTCAACTACTACACCATCTTTCCTAATGATTATTGGTAGCATCTCCTTAGGGATCTCCTTAGTATAAGGTGTCAT
>CAYZRH010000118.1:0-2866 GCA_964480805.1 uncultured Desulfurococcaceae archaeon | reverse complement strand
TGGTGTCGTGAGAGAGGGTATAGTCTAGATGCTTGTAGGGATGCATGGACTGGTCCAGGTTATTATTATGCTCGTTCTAGAACTCATATCAGTAAGCATGTTGAGCATCTTGATAAGCGTAGGGGTAAGAAGATAGGTCGTGGATCTTGGAGGCACTTGCATGATAGTTTTGAGAGGCTTGTAAGACATACAAGGAAGGTTGCTGGGAAGCGTGTTAAGAGGCTTGTTAAACGTGGTGTAAAGCCTAGGAGAGCTGAAAAGATAGTTCTTGCTAGAACTATCAAGAGGTCTAGGAAGCTACCTAGGGAAGTCCATAGGATAGCTGGTTATCTATGGGAGCAGATACCTGGTAGATACAAGAGGGGTAGGAGGAGGAAGTGGAGCTATATAGCTGTACTAGCATTAGCTAAGACAATCTATGACAAGGCTAGGAAGACTGGAGTTGATTGGAGAGAGTATGACTGGGCACACGAGATAGACTGGAGTGAAGGCTATAGAGAAGCTAGGAGAACTGTAGAGAGACTGCTTGGTCCAGTTAAGAGCTATGACATGATAAGTGATAAGGAGATTAAGGAGATGCTCAAGTACTATGAAGAACTGGCTAAGCATGGAGCTAGAATGGAGATTGAGTTAGAGCTAGAGCCATGGGAGGTAAAACAGTTGTTCTAAAACCATATACTTTAAACCCCTCCTTTTTCCCACCTATGTTACATATATTATAATATATATAGTATACTAGTGGGCTCCACAGGAAATACTGTTTGTTCTAGTGGAGGCTTTCGCCTTATACTCTACTGGGTGGGAGTGTGGATAGGGCTAGAGTATTGCTTGCTGCTGCCATGGTGTTGCTGTCTCTAGCTCTCTATACATGTGCTGCCTGGAGTCTTGTTGGTAGGCTTGGTGTTGTTAGTGGTAGGTTTGAGCCTGGCGGGGTTAGAGAGACATTTAGTGTTGATCTTGGTGTTATCTATGCGGGGTTTAGTAAGACTGGTAATGGCTCTGCTGTAGTTGTTGTTCCAGAGGATACTGTAGCAATACTGTATGGTAGACCCTATATCTACTACATCAACTCCACTGGAGAGCCAGAAGAGCCTCCTAGACCCCCAGAGCCACGGCCTCCAGGGAAGAATAGTACAGAGCCATTCAACTATACAGTAATAGTCTATGTAGATGGAAGCTATGCTGGAAGCTTCAACCAAGACACAAACCTTACAATAGAACTTGGAAAAGGAGAACACAAGCTAGACTTCATAATAACAGTACATGCACCAACAAACATTACCCAACCAGCAAGCTTTACACTAGAGATCTGGGTCTCCACAAGCTAGAGAGGGGGGCTAAAAAGCCATGGAGCTAGACCTAAACCAGATACTCTTTTTCCTAACCTCCATAATCCTTATATTCACAGCTGCTTACATAGTCAAGACAGCTTCTAGGAAACCACCTAATACATATAATAATAGGAGAGAGCAGCCATACCATGTAAACCCGCAACAACCCTATAGCCCCAGTTATAGCCATGGAGTACAGCAGCCATACCAGGTCATACAGCCTAGGTCTATACCAGCTAACATAGAAACTATACTGAGAACACATACACCAAGGACTATCACTCTAGAGATCGAGTTTCCAGAACTACCACCCAAACTCACAATCCCATTTGAGAAACTCCCCAAACTACTAGAAGTGATCAAAGAAGAAGAGAAGACAGCCTCCTCCCTAGCCTCCATGGAAGTTGGGGGAGAACCCCCTCACCACAAGAAGCAAGAACGGGGTGAGAAGCATAGTGTTAGCTTTGGTAAGCATCCTGATAACCCATTACTTGATATATTGAGTAGGGTTAGTGGTCTAGAGTTCTCAGGTGATGGAAACAGAGTGTATTGTCCAAGGCATGGCTGGACAGATTACATTATAACAACTGATGGGAGGATAATGTGTCGTGAAGGATACCACATCCTATGGGATCCAAATAGGGAACGCTACATGCCTCCCAGCAAGAAGGAGTTGCAACAGCTTCAAGACGAGCTAACAAGGCTTACACATGAAGTGGAGGAACTTCAGAGACAAGCAGAAATGAGGACAGAGCCTATGCCAGCACCCACTACTCCTACTCCCAAGAAGAAAGCTATAGAGGAAGAGGAGGAAGAGATTGAGGAAGACCTTGAAGAATAGATCCATGGAGCTTAGGAAGAAGATAGAGGAGTATAGAGAGGAAATAGTTAAGAAACAAATGGAGCTTATGGAGAAGATTGAGAAGCTAATAACTGGTGAGCTATAGGTGGGTGGGAGGTATAGGTGTAGGTATTATGTGAATACAAATTTTGTTGTAGATCTTGGTAGGGGAGGGTATCATGCTATGATTTTTGCTAGGAGGTATCGTGGGTTGTTATGTACATCATCTATTCTAGTCTATGAATTCCGCCGTGCTGGTAGAGGGTCTTGGTGTAGGGATTTACTGAGAAGACATAGTATATCTATTATACGTGTACCTGTACTGAAGTATTATAGGAGGGCTCTAGAGGTTCTTAGAGACCTGGGTGTTAAGAGGCCTTCTGAAAACACAGTATTTGATACAGCTCATATACTTGTATGTCTTGATCATGGGCTGGTTTTTGTAACTAGCGATAAACGCTCGTGTAATAGAGCTATTAGGCTTGGAGTAGAATGTATCATGTATAGAGAGGTGGTGGACCTGTAATGACATACCGTGTAGTTGTAAGGATGAGGAAGAAAGCTGCAGAGATGCTAGAGCTAGCTCTAGAAGCTGCTAGGAGAGGCTATGAAGCAGAAGCAGAGAAGATCATAGACGAATACACCAATGGACACATAACCTACAAGCAAGCACTAGCAAGGCTAAAGAAGCTAG
>CAYZRH010000117.1:0-2875 GCA_964480805.1 uncultured Desulfurococcaceae archaeon | reverse complement strand
AACTGAATATCTAGATGTAGAGTATGATTTGGATATTATATCATAATTAATTACTATGTCTAGGAAACATTCAATATCTTTATACTCTCAAATATTTATAGTTACCACCATGCAACAAGAGATACCTTTTATACCAAAAGAGCTCTTTCAATTCCTTCGGGTTATTGTACATCAGTAACCAGCTTTCAATATGTCATCATTAATATCATTACATCCAATTCTCTATTGTTATCACCTCAATATCATTTTGTTACGATGTTTTTAGTGATAATTTCCTATTATATAATTTTCTTTATATTGTGGTTGATCTAATTGTTTCCTTGAAGAACATAGTTTTGTCTTATTTGGATAAGGTTTTTATTTGATCAGTATTTTGATTAGTTTGTTAATCTCTATATGTATTGATTATTTATACTTTGTCTTGAACATCAATGCTCTGATACGGTGATAGCTCTGCTGAAGAACATGTTTATTAACTGATCGCTTCTGGCCAATGCAATGTTCCATGGTTTTGATAATGGATGACCTACGTGTTTACGCAGTGTTTAGAAGCAGTCCTTGATCTTTTGATCTTTTTATTTATTCGTATTTTAGTGCTTGTGCTGGTGGTAGTTTTGATGCTTTGTATGCTGGGAACATGCTTCCAGTTAATCCTATACCTATTGTTATTGCTGCTACTTTTAGTATTAGATCTGGTGTTATATGTGGCTGTGTCTTTATAGCAATCTCTACTGGACTATGTATAGCTAGTCCGTGTGAGGCCATAATGTATGCCCCCATAATACCAAGCAATATACCTAGAATACATCCAATACCTGCCATAACAACACCCTCACTTAGTATAAGAGCCATTATCTGGTGGTCTGTAAATCCAAGTGCCTTAAGTATACCAATCTCACGTGTACGTTCTATAACACTAGTTATCATAGTAGCAGCAATACCTACAGTAGCTACAGCAAATGCTGATAGTGATGTAGCAAATACTATAAAGTTTATTGAAGCAGCTATTCTTGATACAACACGTGCTATTTCACGGAAGGAGACAACTGTTGCAGCACCCTTATAGGCTTCTCTAAGCTTTAGTATCAGTGGCTCAACATATGATGGTGAAGATGTTATAACTAGAATGCCTGTCCACCGATCAAGACCTAGTAGTCTACGTCCAGAGTCGAGTGGTAGGAATACAGTATTATCTGGGCTAAGAACAATTGTTCCACCATACTCTCCAAGAACACCGGATATACGTACATAAACTCTTCTTACTTCATAAATACCTGGGCCATAGACTCTTGTAATAGTTATACGTAGTACATCACCAACACTATAGACTTCACGGCCGGAAAGCATGTCATGTGAAACCCAGTATCCTATAAGAGCATAGCTAATCTCATGATCACTTGGTGGATATCCCTTAACAACTCTAAGTTTAGGAAATGCTTTAAACAAAGCATCCATATCAACAGCATATATAGATACATGCTTCTCACTAAAAACAGAGTCAACAACACCACTAACCATATAGAATGGCTCAACAACAAGTACACCATCAAGACTCTTTATAAAATCTAGATCACGTTGGCTAAAAACATAGTCACTAGAACCATATACAAGTATAAGATTCTGGCCAAGACTACTAAGCTCGTTAACAACATATAGTGAATAACCAGAAACAACACTAACCATCATAACAAGAGCTAGAGGACCAATAGAAACACCAACTACTGTAAGAAGAGTCCTCAATCTCCTCTCCTTCAAAACACGAAATGCATACCAAAACAAATCCCTTAAAAGTAAAACCAACCTTCATCACCTCCAAACCCCCTCTCCCCTCTAACCTCTATGAAATGATATGTCTAAACCCCATTATATACTTTAAAAACAATACAGGATATCAAATATTAAAACAAAATACATGGATCAACTTAATAAACCCTACATAAAACAATATAGACACAAACACATATAGATAAAGCACTCTGTCCTAAAACTAGTACATGAGATCTTTAGTGTATAGAGGATTAGAATTAATACTATTGACAACATGATATATTAGTGTAATAGAGTCTGGTGTATATTTAATGAATATAAGAGAAGAAGTCTTAAATAGTATCAAGAGGTTTTTAGAGGAAGAATTTCAAAGATATCAATCTACGTTAGAAAACTCTAGTTTAACTAATCTTGAGAGTAGATATGAAGATTTCATTAATAACTTAAACACACTAATGAATGTTATAGAGAGTGTTATTAATGAATATAGGTTACAAGCTCATAGTATATTATCTAAAGTATTCTATGAAAAGATACTTGACAAGCCATTACATGAGATCATTGATTTAGCGTTTAACATAGGAGTTTTACAGGATATAACTAATTTCTTATCTAGAGAGAAGATCATTAGAGAACTAGATGATCTAGACCATAAGCGTCTCTACAAGCTATTCAAAGCAATTGATAATAGGGAGTTAAAGGATCTTATCTTTAAGAAATTACTAATGAGAATCCATGAGATACCATGTAGTGAGATACTAGGCTATAAAGGCTATTTTATAGAGTTATTTGGACATCCTTTGAGTGGGAGGAGAGAGCTGGAATACTCTACTAAACTTCTTAGAGAATACATTAACTTCATCCCCATTAAGTGTGATAGTGAAACCGTATTATCATTCCTCTACAACATTAATAGATTAAATGAGATTAGAGCTTTTGATGAAGAACTCTATAATAGACTAGTAGATGCCATAGTAGACTTCTTTATAAAGACTAATCTACATGAACTTTCAAAACTCTTTGAATATAAACCATATAATAAACTCCTAGAACACCTAGATTACGAACAGTTATGTAAACTACTAATAGATGGTCTATTGAATAAGAT
>CAYZRH010000116.1:0-2978 GCA_964480805.1 uncultured Desulfurococcaceae archaeon | reverse complement strand
TCCTAGTTTCTGGTTTCTGCTACATATATAATATTATATATGTAACAAGAGTGATAGCTTTTTTCTATATTACATAATTCAATAATATGGATAATTAACGGCTTTCTTAATAATTATCTTAATGACATATATATTTGTTTATATTCCTCAAAAACTTCTGGATGCATGTCCAATAGCTTCTTAAGAACTTGCCTATATAATTCAGCTTGTTCTCTTACTTTCTCGTATTTCTTTATATCTATACACTCACGATTTTCTATCTCAGCCTTTATCTCTTCTAATAACTGTTCTTTTTCCCTTAATTGTTTCTTTAATTCTTCATTTTCTTCTCTTAACCTTTTGTTCTCTTCATCTAATAGCTTTATAGTATTTTTAAGTTCTTTCACTTGTCTCTTTAACGTTTCATTCTCGATCTTTAGTGTTTCTGGATCAAGATTGTTATCTGTATAGGTTTTTCTAATGGCTGGTTGGATATTGAGATTTATGTGTATAGGGGTATCTTTATTTTCTTCTGGTAATGGCTTTATTTCTCCCTTGTAAAATTGCTCAACTAACTCATAAAATGCTTTACGTAAAATATCTTGTATATAGCTAACAGCAGCTCTAGATAAGTACTGTCTATAGATCATATAGTACCTAGAGTCCACTTTTATGCCTAAAGTGTTATAACCATTAATTTTAACTACCTGTTTAGCTAAATTATTGCCCCCCATTGTCTTCCCTTTTATAGCTTAGTTGTCTATGACATGAATCGTAACTATCACCTTTCTACCTTGTAGCTTCTTCAGCTCCTTTGGTAGATAAACCGCTACTTGATTACCAATCCTACTTACCTTCCTAGGGCCAAAAGTATAAATTTCTCTAATTTTAGTTGCCACCATTTTAATTTCACCCAAATACTTTTATAATATGTAACATATATTTATTAGTAAGGTTACATACTCTGGTGCTTTAAGTTACAGTCCTTTTAGGTGAGTAGATATAGTGAGAGTGGATAGGAATAAACGTATAGCTCAAGTTCTCCTTAGCCTAGCTTTAGAAGGTCCTATGACAATATATAGTTTAGCTAAATTTATAAGTAAATATACAGGTGAATCCCTACAATCCATAAGGGTTATACTATATAGAATTTTGCCTATACTACTAGACCATAGATTAATTAAGAAGACTAAGGAAAAGTGGAAAAACAAAGTAGATATTACTATAGAAGGCTATAGAGAACTTTTTACAGTTTTCTCTAATACTGATAGAGATAAAGATATAGATCTGCTTATTGCATATTCTCTTGAAAAGAAGTATGAAATGGATGGTCTCTTATTTATAATCTCACTATGGAATTACCCGTCTTACTATGATTTTCTATATGATAAAAGCTGGAGAACTGATCCTAAATGGTCTGTCCCCCTTCATGTTGAAACACCATCTATTAAAGTCTTATTTGAGTGGAGTAAGGATCATACAAGGGTGTTCCTTAGAGAACTTAAGGTAAATGAGGAGTATGTCTTAAATGAGCTTACTAAATATTACTCTCCATTATTCACTAAAAAGGACTTAAAACATAGCTATAGAGTAGGTCTAGAAGTATTTGAAGAATCTGTGAGAGTAGATTGCTTCCTATTTGACTTTTTATCAAGACTAATCTCTAATCAGGATCTCCTAACAGGTGTACTTAGATTTTTTGAAGACTATGGGGAATATTTGAAAAAGGTGTTAATAGACTTGTTCTTAGTTAGTTTTGTAACCAATGTCTCTCTTTTATATTACCAAATAGAGACATATAAGGACTTAAAGAGCTATGTTCGTATCTACTATAGTAAAGATCAACTTGAAATACTTTTACCTGGTGATGATGTTCTAGATAGGATATACAGATTGTTAAAGGACTACATTAGGAGAAAATATGGGTTTCAGTTAAATAATTCTCTCTCAAAATGAGAAAGTATTATATATGGTTGTTTACTAGATCTAGTATAGGTGAGCGAGATGACTAAGTCCTATAAGTTAAAGTTCTATATAGCTGGAATAGATGTTATGAGAATGATTAGCTTAGTTAAATGTATTGAGGAAAACAAGCTAACCAGGGTATCCGATATTGTTAGAACATGTAGTATTAGCTGGGGTCTTCTATACAAGTATCTATTGTTTGCATGTGAACACGGCCTTATAGATGTAGAGTTTATCAAAACTAGAGCTTCAATGGTGAAAGCTAGGGGTATTCGTGTAAAGGTTAAGCCTAAGTTCTATGAATTAGTTAAGATTATTACCGATATTGAGAAGCTTCTAGGAGAAGAATAAAAAGACTTAGGTGATTCTCTATGGGTCTCATGGTTAAACGTGTAAAGGGTCATCTCTACGTCTATGAGTATATTAGGTTAACGAGAAACAAGTATGTAGTCAAATACATTGGTAGTCTTGAGGAAATAGTAAGAACGTATCAAGCATTTAAAGCAGGGTTAATAGTTAACCAAGCCAATAGAGTGTTTAAAAGGTCACAATTAAAACAATTAGCAGAAATGATTGTGGATAACTTCCTACAGAGACAAGGTAGAGAATACATAGGATTAATGCGGCGGCCGGGATTTGAACCCGGGATCTCCGGCTTGGAGGGCCGGCGTCCTAGTCCAGGCTAGACGACCGCCGCATCTACTACCTTGGTTAATTTATAGAGTGGAGAGTTTTAATTCTTTACCATAAATTATTCTAAAACACTAAGAAATATATCTCTCTAGCAAGAGACTAGTTCTTGGATGATGAACTCGGGAGTATTGAAGCCCCTTGTAGAAGGGTTGATGATAGTGGTCTTGAGTGCTGATCACAAAGCATGACTTGGGTCTTATATGAGGAAGCCAAGGAAGCATACAACTCCGCCATCACTTAACATTTTTATATAGATGTGTTATTTTCTATCAACGAGGGATGTTATAGTGTTCATAAAGTATCCTGATTCAGATAATGCGCTTAGAAGCTTATGGAACATG
>CAYZRH010000115.1:0-2996 GCA_964480805.1 uncultured Desulfurococcaceae archaeon | reverse complement strand
TATCAACCAAGGTGGTAGGCTAGAATTTTATATATTAATCAATGCATTATTTTGCAGGGAAGAAAGATGATAATCTTAAGAATACCAAGGAAAATAGACAACAGAGATCTAAGGGAATTTATTCTTAATCAAATCAAGAAATTCAGGAGGAACCAGAAGAGAAAGTATATCAGGCTTGAAGGCGAAATCAGTTATTCCCAAGACTACGTGTACTTTATCTTTCCTAATAGAGGACTTGAACTTGCCTTTGCCTTATCGCTCTATCTTAAATGCAAGAAACACAAGATACCTTGTGAGCTGGAGCTATCTAAACCTATTAAGATAGAAGAACTGTCAACAGAAGTAGTAGAAGCTGCAAGAGTCTGGAGTGAGAGAAAGTTGCATAGGAAGTACTATAAGCTGAAAAATGTCTCACTGTCACTATAGTCTATACTACTGAGCATACTAGTGGTACTTGGTCTTAAGAAAGTAATTATATACTACCCTTTTGTATTTGGTACTACCAATAGGGCTTAGGGAATGATAACGCTTGGTCTTGACGAACATGTTATTACTCCAAAGGCATGAATTAAAATGGATAATGTATCAAGATGATAATAGAATTGCAAAAATAAAGAAGAAAGTAGTACAGACATTAATTGAGATCTTAGCAGAACTTTAACATAGGAATCATAATATAATTAAGTATGAAGTTAAGAATTGCTTAATACGTGAGTAGTACTAAGTCTAAGGGTGTGCAAAGATCCATGTTCTAGTCTTAGTAATTCTATAGCCAAGGCTTTTATAAACCCTTATAGCAGGTTCATTGTCTTCTTCGACATGAAGACCTGCAAGAGCTCCCGAGGTTACTGCTTCCCTAGTTAATGCTGATACTACAGCCTTGGCATAACCTCTTCCTCTATACTCTTTCCTTGTGAATACACCACCTATCACATGGATCCAAGGGAGAGTTACATATCTCGCGGCTATAGAGGCAAGAGTATTGTCAACAATTATGCCGTAATGGGTGTATGCTTCCAGAATTTCTCTAGCTTCATCTATAGTTATTTCTATTCCCCTTTCAAGTTCTAAATCCTTGTATAGAAGTGCATGCTCCTTTCCTAGTTTTATAGCTAGTTTTTCGAGAGGGCTAGGATTGAAGCTATCACGATCACAGATCATATCATGAAACTCCTTGGCATGAAACTTCTTAAAGCCGAGGCTTTTGAAATGTTTAATAATCATCTCTATAGAAGTGTTGTTATATAATTGTATGTCTGCCCTCTTGCAGGGAGGAATACTAATTTGCTGTATAACTTCTTTAATAGGGTTCCATATATGGATCTCATATAGGTCTTGGATAGTGAATTTACCACCATACCATATGAGCGCGTAGGACTCTATATTACCATGAGGAGCTAGTAGCAGTATTTCAGCTCTATCTTTTTCGTATGTAAGGTAGTAGATAGCATAGCAATGTGCTGATAAAGGATCGCTTCTACAGAGATCACCTAGTGCCTCCATTAACCAGTGCTGAGAGGTGATCTCCGAGCCCTTCAGCCTAAGTACCGTAGAAGACATGAATACCTACCACCTCCACTTTAGGCGGCTAATTTGCTCATTAGTGTGTTCTAACACGGTTATATACTCCTTTTCCGTTTTATTATGTTATAACTAAGAGCTTCATTAAAGTCCTAATAGCATCAATTACTATGATTACTGCTGGTATGGCAAAAGTTATGTAATCATTATTTTATCTCAGTAGCTATGGGCGGTCACCAATGTTTAGAAGCGTTGATGAGTACTGGAATAAACTTCCTGTTGCCGCAAAAAGGTATATCTTATTACAGGCTCTGTCAACACCAGTGCTATTTGTCTGGATACTTGTACCTTACCTTATGCTAGTAACAGGCTTAAGCGTTGGCGAGGCTGGTATTGTATTAACAATAGCCTCAGCTGTAGCTGCTATAATAAATGCGATCGTTGGAAGAATCCTTGATAGAGCTGAACCTGTTCTATTTATCTCCTTGATATTTCTCATTGAAGGTATCTCCTACTTAGCTTACATGTACGGTTTCCTAGTCAGTATGGTATTATTAGTTGTTATAGCAGCTGTAGTCGAAAGATTAGCAAGAGGTTTTTATCCGGTTTTTACTGTGTACGAGTACGATGTGTATCCAGACGAGATTAGAGAGAAGGCATTTGCTTTACACAATCTGGTCCCCTACGTAGCGCAACTTGTATCATATCCTATTATAGGATTTATACTCGCGGTATTATTGAACAATACAGTTACACAAATTTTCTCACTCATTATCTTTGCAACTGCATCAGTAGCCTTGGGGGTTCTGACTCTATTATGGCTTCCAAGGATTGGTACAAAGAGGATAGAGTTTTCACAGCCCTTATTAATCAGCAGACTTCCAAGAGCTTTTATAAAAATGGCTTTAGCAATAATTGTCTTCGGTATAGCTTTTGAGCTTTGTCAACCAATAATAGTAGCTAATCTCTTCATAAAAATGGCTAGAAACCCTCTCCTAGGTTTAGCGTTATACGAGACATTTGCAGCGCTCCCAGTTGTAGTGGTTTCACCCTTAATATTACGTACTAGCAGGAGACACGGTATGAGAATGCTTGCTCTAGGTATGAGTCTTATAGCCTTGGCAGACTTATTATTAGGTTTCTCGTACCGAGTTGAAATAGCTTTACTTGCAGCTATAGTAGCATCTGCAGGTTATGCATCTATGGATCCCTTCTTCATGGATGTACTGTTTGCATCGATACCTAAGGAGTATAGGGGTACGTTATT
Organism: uncultured Desulfurococcaceae archaeon; assembly: GCA_964480805.1. Taxonomy (GTDB): domain Archaea; phylum Thermoproteota; class Thermoprotei_A; order Sulfolobales; family Desulfurococcaceae; genus CAYZRH01. The sequence continues at coordinate 208 of CAYZRH010000115.1, read as the reverse complement.
AGGCTTCCTAGCATCCTCAAGGAGACTTATAGGAATAGCAATGCCAGCAATAGCGGGTTTCATAGCTGAAATAAACGCACATTTACCCTTCATAATAGCAGCTATTGCTGTAATTTCTAGTATGAGCTTGACATTGAATGTCGCAAAACAACGCTATCTAAACACCGAAATAGTTCAAAACTAATATGGAAAAACATATCATTATAGG
>CAYZRH010000114.1:0-3099 GCA_964480805.1 uncultured Desulfurococcaceae archaeon | reverse complement strand
CCTTTATAAATAGTATATGGTTTTCTATAATGGTTATGCCGCCGCCGGGATTTGAACCCGGGACAACCGGATTTCCCTCGGCTTCGGATGTTTTTCTAGACCGTATGAGTCCGGCGCTCTACCAGGCTGAGCTACGGCGGCTTCCCTCCTCTCTTACTGTCATGTATTTTAGAGGCTATATTTGTTTTCTCTTTTTAGTTGTTACTGCTATTGTTAATGCTATTACTGCTAGTATTGTTGCTGTTATGTAGTGTGTTGGCTCTGGTATTGGTGTTGTTACTTGTGTTGTATTTACTTCAATGTATTCATCTGAGTCAATATTGTTGTCTCCATTAGTATCTACTAGTACTTCAATTAATTCCCCGCCATCCTGTGTTTGGTATGTTGCAACTGTTATGTATAGAGTATCTGGTACATAGCCATATGCTTCTGTCAAGTTAATGTATCCTTCAAGAACGCTTCCACTAGCTGAACCAACCCACTCACTCTCTAGTAGTTGGTCATAGTTTTTAAACCATCCAGTCCACCTGTTATCAACCTCCATACCGAGATAGTAGTCATACCATGCTACAAACCCGTTCTTAACCCATGGTGCATTAGAGTAGTTCTCCCATGGATCAAGGCTTATGAATACAAATACGTCTCCAGCAACAGCCGGATCGGTTGCTACATATAATAGATCCTCTTTTACACTAACCCATAAGTGTTTAACATAGTTGTTAGAACTACTGTTATGTACAAGGTAGACTCCTTGATCAAGCTCTCCATCCATACTAAACAAGCTACCATAGTTATAGAATGGACGGATAACTTCTAAACCAGTATTACCATAAACATCAACGCTATAAACATAGATCTTGACAATACCTGGCAGTAAATTCTCAATATGTAGCTTATATAGGTAGCCATAGCCTGTATATGATAGGTTTAAACTATAGACATGAACCCCGTTAACGTATACATTAGCCCATAGACTAGATAAACCACTATAATCGTATACATGGACATATACATCAACACTACCGTAAGGGTTGTAGGGTTCTCTCCAAACATACATGGTTGTTGGAGGTATATCATCATCTCCATTAACACTAGATATTATGTCTTCTAAAACACTATTTGCTCTACTAGTTATAACACTTACCTTAGCATCCCACCAACTATCGCCATCCCAGTAGAAGTAACAGCTAGTCATAGACATTAAGAGGTCTCTAAAAGCACTCTCTAGTTCATCACCATATTCACTCCATAAACTAGCTTCTTCAACCATATTATAAGCTGTCCAATAGAGATTATCTGTTTCTACAATAAGACTCCACCTAATCTGATCAATTGCTGATACACTAGGCCAATTCCATTGTGGATAGTATGGCTCACCCCATGTACTCATAGTCTCCCAACTACCTGGTTCAACATGTACTACTGCGTATGGGTTGTCAGTATCGTTTCTTGGATCATATACTTGTTCAAGGTATTGGGTTAAACCAATTGGTTTTATAAAGCTATATTCTGGATTAGACTCTATAGTGTTTATAAACTCCTGTATATAGTTTATATAATAGTCTTGTCCATCATTGTGCCCTGGAAACCCGTTCTCACCATCATGTACTATAACCATTATAAAAGGTCTCTCTGGATCATTATTGTATTGTTGGAAATGCATAATCTGGTTTAGTAGAGTGTTTACATCAATACCGTTCATCTCCCATTGACTAACCTGTCTATAACGGATAAAAGCTACTATTTTTGAACCATTATACTCTACTACATGTGGTCTAAATAGTAGAGTTGGTGATACAGCCCATTCCCAGTCGTCTGGGTTACTGTTTCTAACATCGTATCTATTTGGTTCTGGCTGATACTGTGTATTATAGTCTTTTGTTGCTCTAAACAAGTGTTCACTATCAACAACAATCCATTCAAACCCTTCTTCTAGAATACATGGTATAATCTCTGGTGTAAAAGCTTCTTCTATAAGGAAGAATCCTTTATCAACACTTACATTAAAGTTCTCTTCTATAGCTTCTCTATGCATTCTAACCTGTTCTTTAAAAACCTCTAGATCAATTCTATGTATTAGTGGGAATATTGGGTGGTAGTAGCCTGTTCCAAGTATTGTTAGTCTTGGGTAGCCAGCATCATTGTATGTGTTTAAAGCATTTATCCAGCGATCCTTCCATCCAATAAATGCTCCATCATACCACCCACTATCCTCTAGTTCGTTAAGTTGTTGTATAAGTGTACCAGTTATACTGACTTGTATAGAGCCGTTTCCAGGAAACTGGCTTGCAGTATCAGCTGGTAGTCCAGTATATATGTTTATACGGTTAAGCCATACACTATCAAGCCATTCAGGCCGATCGCTTCTAGATAGTAGGTCTATAAGACTACCATTCTCATTATACAATGGTTGATGATAATGCCATATCCATGTAATATAGAATGGTACATTATTATCTAAAACATCTATACTATCAACAACGGCTTCTCTTAACCCATAATAGATAGTAGGTGTTATAGTAGTAAGAACAGCTAGCATAACTAATGCTAAAGCTCTAAATCTAAACAATACTACACTCATAGACAGTTCTACCTAATATAATAATTTGTAAAACACTATATTAACTAATCTACACTATGGATCCGTAAACAGGGCTAGAGAAAGACCTCCATCACATATAGCCTTGTATAGTCTAGTTACCTAGAGCTTCTTAGAAGCATCCTCTTTAACACTATAAACCTTTATAAAAGACTCAATAGCAGTTCTTATCAAGTCACTACGAGTAATACCGAGCTTTTCAACAACAAGATCGATTTTCTCAAGGAGATCCTCTTCAACCTTAAAAGTAATTACACGTAGCCCCATACACCAACACCTCCCCCAAGAAATAGAGGAGGTATAGGTAATTTAAGGAATAAAACCACACTGTACTAGGAGGGAGAGGTAGCCGAAACTAAAGGAGCTAATAAAGAATACATAAAAAACAAGAACTAACTATAACAGTAAAGGGCCCGTAGCCTAGCCTGGATAGGGTGCCGGCCTCCGGAGCCGGAGATCCCGGGTTCAAATCCCGGCGGGCCCGCCATAAACGCCTCTAA
>CAYZRH010000113.1:0-3245 GCA_964480805.1 uncultured Desulfurococcaceae archaeon | reverse complement strand
GATCAGAATATGTCCACAAGTTCGAGAAAGCGTAAAAGAACTAGGAGAATATCTGAAGAAGAAGAGGGAACGATTAGCGAAATACCTTCTGTAGGAGTAGCAAAACCAACTGTTACTATACCAATTAGTACTCAATTAAGGGAAAAATTAGGTACTGTTATAACAGAGTTAATCTTTGACGCTCAGGAAGTTGGCTTTGAATTAGCTATGTTAAAGTGTGAGAATAAAGAAAATTGTCCCTTAGTTGAAAAAACTAGGGAATTGATTAAGAAAGTTAGAGAATTATTTGAAATACAGAGAAAGATAACTAAGAGATAAGTGAGAAATATAAGTAAAATTCTTATTTTTTTAACGATAATCTTATATATTGTTAATGACATACTTATCATGCCGTTAGGCACTTTCGCTTAACCGACCGTTGTAGGTTAAGCTGAATGGGGACTCAATGAGCGTTTAGCGAGGGGATGAACCTCTAAGTTTAAATTTCTCGAAAAGAAAAAATCATATATGTCAGTTAAAAACATAGAAGCAATTATAACACCAATATCTTTTAGACTTGATAATGCAATTATTACTATTTATGAGGTCAATAAGTCAAAATTAATAAGTGGCGATACTTGGTATCATGTACATCTTGATATTAGAATCGGAAAATATAGATCTCAAAGATTTACTCTTGATGTTAGGAACATGAAAGAATTAAAGAAAAAACTATTAGTTGAAATATCAAAATTTAAAATGTTAATATTATTAGGTGTTAAAACATGAATGATGAGGAGATAATTAGAGCATCAAGTGAGGAAATAAGAAAAATTGGACAACAAATCGCCGACATTATAATTTCTTCAGAGACAGAAATACCTAACATAGTTATTGATATTGAAGACATAGTAGATTTAGATCAATTAGTTTCAAGCGAATCAGGTATTCTAGATCCTCTTGGACAATTAAAATCATGGTTATCAGATACACTAAATAGTATAGCATCATGGATCGCCGACGCCGTTTCTTCTGCTGTTAAAGGATTTATTGATACATTATCATCAACAATATCATCATTATTTGATGGATTAAAATCATTTATTAATGAATTAATAAAGGGAATTAATGAATCAATAAAGGGAATTAGTGGTGTTATTTCAGAGCTTAAATCAACAATAGAAAATATTGTAATTAAACCATTACAGGATGCTATAACGTCAGCCACAAAGTTCATATCTAATATACCAAATCTATTAAAACCAATATCAGAAACGATTAATAAAATTATATCGGGAATATCAGGGATAGTTAATAAAGTTACAGAAGAACTATCAAAATTAGCATCTAAAGTAATTTCAGCATTACAAGAAGCATTAAAGCCCATTGGTGAACAAATTAAATCATTACTTAAAGGTCTTGATACAGTATTCAAGACATTAAGTTCATGGTTTGAAAACTTAAAATCCGCATTTGGAGAATTAGTCAAATCATTTTCAAATGTTGCAGAGAAAATTATTGATTCATTAAGGAATATTTTTGAGAAAATAGGAGAGACGATTTCCTCTTTCATAAATTCAATAACAGAATCGTTTAAGAAGGCACAAGAAGTCCTATCATCTTTCTTAGAATCATTACTAAAAGCTCCCGAAAAAATACCAGAAATTATAGTAAAATCAGCTACATTTGTTTGGGAGAACGTCATAAAGCCTACTTATGAATGGATTTATGAAAACATGGTAAAACCATTCCAAGAAGGAATTGGAACAATAGTGGAGAAGATAAAGCAAGGTTTTGATATTATAGGAAGAACGTTCACAGGGTTTGTTAATGCAATAACCAGATTACCTGAATTACTTTGGGGACTACTCCCAGATTGGTTAAAAAATGCAATAATTGGAATTCAAAAAGGAGTTGAAACATTCATAAAAGGAATTCAGGAATTCTTTAAAGATCCACTAGGATGGATACAAACTAATATCATTAAACCATTACAAGATGCTTTCTCATGGTTAGCAGAACAGATATGGAACTTACTCCCAGAATGGTTAAAAAATGCAATTACAGGGTTACAAGAGGCATTTAGCTCATTTATAGAAGGAATTCAAGACTTCATTAAAGATCCACTAGGATTTATTCAAAGAGGATTTAGTTGGTTAGCAGAAGAGATATGGAAACATCTACCTCAACCAATAAAGGACTTTATAAAGTTTTATCAAGCATTTATAACAGATCATTTAACTAAAATAGGAGAAGAAGTTCTAAAATTCTTTAAAGATCCATTAGGATGGATCACGGACAAATTCAAATTTATTTGGGAAAAAATTAACGATATTGGGAGATTTATATGGAGTACAATTAAGGCAATTTATGACATGTTACCAGATCCCATTAAGAAAGTTACATCTATAATAGTAAAGGTAATGAGAAAAATAGCAGGATATATTTATAATTTCTTCTTTAAACCAAGAGAGTTCTTCAGGAAAGATGTACCAGAAGTTGCGACGCATGTAGTTCATACGTTTAGTGATGTTTTCGACTTTATAACTGATGTAATAGGGGGTTTATTTAAAGCCACAACAACGCTTATAACACCATTCATCAAAATGGCAGAAAAGCCTACAAAGACGTTTTATAGGGCATTACTAGGAAAAGTTGTTGAATCTTACGTTTCGTTAGTAGGGGGAAAATTAGAAAGAATTATCGAGAAGGCTACAGGAACTAAGGTAAATATTGAAAGACGGTTAGAGGAAATCAGGAAAGTTGATGGTGGTAAAATAATCTATGACACATTAGTAACAACAGTACCAATATCGGCACTAATAAGATCAATTCCAGAATATATGAGAAGTATGTCATATTTACTTGATGAAGTATCACGTGATCTAATAGGATTAGCTGTAGGAGGAGGTGGTGGGGGAGGTCATTCATACTTTGCACCACTTGTCGGTCTAGCAAACGTTTTAGATGAAGCTGTGTGGGGACTATTTAGATGGGCATCATGGGGCATAACATATTGGGTATTCGAACCATTAAACGAACCACTAAGAATGGTAATTAGGTATCTTTATAGAGATGTAGTACCATTTAGAATCCCATCACTAGGAGACTTAACAAGAATAGTACAGAGACATTGGGCTATCGGAAAAAAAGAAGTAAGATCAGCATTTGAGAACTTTATGAAGGAAATTCTAGGATTACATGGATACCCAACATATCTAGCTGATATGTATGTTAAACTATATGAGAACTTAACTGAATATGAT
>CAYZRH010000112.1:0-3266 GCA_964480805.1 uncultured Desulfurococcaceae archaeon | reverse complement strand
TGCTTAAGAAACTTAATGAATACGCTTCTAGACATGGAATTAGTAGGTCTGAAGCTATTAGAAGGGCTATAATTGGACTTCTTAATAGTGATAACGATTATTCTACTTCAACTCTCAATAATGGTGACCTGCTTGACTCGATAGCTGTAGTTCTTAGTAGTATGAAAGGTATTGGTATATATAAAGCAAGACAAGTAATCTTAGCTAAAGCCGGGGAACTCATAACAGTTATACCTGAAGATCAGCGAAGGAAAATCGCTTTAGCAAGGTGAACTTCCAGTCTTGACTACTCCCTCTTCTAGACCAGGGTCTTCACGACAGAATGTTCATGACTCTCTATTTCCAACCTATGTTTCCAACTCCATTAGGGAGGAAGCTTCTAGTTCTTCTCAGTTGGAAACTTGGTTGGAAACTCTTGAGAATTGGAAACAAAGGGGTTTTAGATTTAGAATTAAGTGTGTTAGGGGGAAGTTCTACTTAACAGCTTATAGAAAAGTTAATGGCAAGTTTCTAGAGAGGTCTCTTGGGAGAATATCTAGTGAACAATTAGCTATTCTAAGGGCAAAGAGGTTATGTAAAGACTAGCAACTATAACAAGGCTTCTAAAAATAATTGTAAAACATGTAGCAACAATGATCTAAACAACAGAACCAATACTACTCAAGCTCCTAAGAACTCCAAGAGCAAAGCCCATGATGAGAGGATAGGGGGTTCATAGCCTTGCTTCTTTGTGCATGGACTTCATCTAAGATATGTTAAGAATGACGTTGTTATTCTCTATTTAAGTTCTGTTCTTATGTTTTTAAGTTTAATTCTAGGAATAAGCAGTAGATTAGAAGATTCCCATTAGCTAGGGATAGGTGGGTTGCTGTTTAGGTTAATCGTGATGGATCGGCTCAAGTGTATTTAGCTGATGATAATCCATTGGATATTTGGGAGTTTATAGCTTTCTGTAAAGGGGTTCTTCCATTCATATTTAAGTAGTTAACAAGTAAGGATGTAAGTTTAAGAGACTCTATCGTTATGACTGCTCCTGAACCAAAACATTGACTTACCTGAAGTAAAGATCCTTGAGGGGGTAAAGTCTCTTTCATTAGAGGAGTATTATGACAATGTTGTTAGAATATGCTTTAAGGAACACTTGAACACAATGCCTAACGGTGGTACAAGAATTGAGGTTATCACTAACTCGTGGAGAGGCATAGACTTGGAAGATCTCGCTAATGGGCTAGTATCAATGGCCTAATTACCTAGAACTCTAATAGAGATTAAGAATGATCTAGAGCTTATTAAAGGCTTTCTGCCTAAGCAACAACTGGAAATTGTAGCTCTTAGTGATGTGGTGTTAACTAAGCTAGCTAACCTGCTCTACCTCCTTTTCGAGAAATTCCTTAACAAGTTAGAGCTTAGTCTTAAGGAAATGTTCTTGAGGATTGATGAATTCCTTAAACCGTTCAAGGAGAATCAAGAACTTAAGTCAAACTTAGGAAGCCAACAGGTGAGGATAGTAAGCTAAAGTTTAGCGATTTACCTAACGATCTTAGAGAGTTTCTTAAGGAACTTGAACGTGATGACTATGTTAGACTTACTGAAACCAGGATAAGCTATGGTGATAGAGTCTGGCAAGCAATATTCAAGAGAATAAGGTAATATAGATGGATGGATTGAAAACGAATCATACAATTACTATGAGAGAAGAGAGCTATTCAAAGCAATACTCAAGTCAATAAGATTCTATGATAATAGATATCAGGGTAAACCAGGGGATATCCTATGATAAGTTCATTCTCGCTCTTAATGACTATCTTTCACATCAACATAATTAACGTATGATCTCTATTATTCCTGCATCGTTTGCTTACACGTAGGGGAACATTCTAACCTCAGTTTCATGCATTATTGAGATAGAATTTAGCAGTAAGTGTATGAATAATGACATTAGCCATCTGTCCTAGATATATTCCGATATCTCTCTTAGGAATTCACGTGTAAATCTACTTAGAACCTTTGTCATGAACTTTGCAAGCATCCCAATTTTAAATCTAAATCTTCGTATGCGTATTTCCATTGAGGTTCCAACTTGAAATAAGGCCATAATCCTAGCTCGATTCTATAACTCTCTATACCTACAGCCTTCCAGCCTTTTCCGGGTGGTAGTTGTAAGTCTATCCTTTTAGCTGCTGATAGAATTCTATTTCTGGCATTATCTTTAGGAGACCATTCAACAATCTTAGGTCCCTTTGTAAAATCAAAATATTTACTGTAGTCGGGACTTGATTTTAGCTTGTCCATAATCTCTTTCATCAAACCAACTACCCTCTCACCATGATTCACCTCAACCCATCCTACGTATTATTGTAAATCTATAATTTTAAGCACCAAGAAAGCAAGACCTGCACTGTAAGTCTAAAGCGATGTTTAAGTGTTAGAGACTAGGTTAATGAATTCTCCTTAACACCTTTGCCACACGGGGAATACTGATCTATGGCTTTGGTTTTGGTTGCAAAAGTTATATATGTTCTCTAGAATTATTATCTACTCGGATGAAGCCCTCGACCGCCAGGAGTTATCCCCCTGGGGGATGAGGTTGGGGCGGAGTTTGTCCATTCTTATAAACCCCATTTTAATGGTAGTCTTGATCTAACATCTCTAAGTCTTCTACCATGGTACTCGGCCTGTGTTCTTGTATATGCTAGTAGTGTATCAGCTATACTTAGAAGGACATACATTATAGAGGGTTTTACCTCTAGATTCTCTAATGGAACTCTATGTTTTCTCAAAGACCCTTCAGCTATTACTACTGATTCCCTAAGCCTACTCTCAATAACACTAACTAAGTAGTCGTCAACGATAGCAATAAGTACTTTACTACTGATTTTCTCAACGCGATCCAAAAGTACTCCTAGATAATTAGTCACATCAATACCTAACAAAATATTCATATCAACAAGAGTCCTAATTACCCTAAGTGCTTTAGGAAAATACGTCGTCCGCTCACGTCTACTAAGGAGCTTAACATGTTTAAATACATCAACATACATTATCAGAACATCTTTAACGCCTGTAGAAGATACTATAATTGAGTATAGTGTAATCTTCTTACCCTTACTACGATCAATAGCAATTAGTAAGTTCTTTTTATCCCTCCCTATAGGTCTACACCTCACTAAATCTTAACTATATGAACTATGGTTCTATATTAAAGCGTTATCCCTGTCTGGAGTCTGGACTGGAGAAAGCTTATATACTAGGTACCAGTCTGGACT
>CAYZRH010000111.1:0-3285 GCA_964480805.1 uncultured Desulfurococcaceae archaeon | reverse complement strand
GGGTAATGATGAGCTCCATCTATTGAATATTGCTACAGAGTAGTCTTGTCCCCCATCTAGGGCTGTTTCAAACTCTGTATAGTCAGAATATGATAGAATGTTGTTGTAGCCATTATCTTCTAAGAATTGCTTTATATCATCACTATAGTCTCCTATTATTGCTATTGGTAGACTTGGATTCTGCTGGACTTGTGGTGGTTGTCTGGCTTGTGTTATTGTAGCTGGTATTGGTGTGAGTATAGAGGCTATAATGAGTAATAGAGCTAATAATGAGTATAGACGGTTCATAATGTCACCCTACCGACACAATAGAGTTTAGTAGTTGTGTCAGATAAACTTATCGCTTATCAAATTCATGTGATCCTATTAAGTTCTCAATACCTAGAACATATACTTAATAAACTTTAAAGTATATATTCTAGTAGACATATATATTAGAGGACAGAATACCTATATGAACAAGTGAATTTATATAACACTTATTTCAAAAATATTCTAACAGCCCTCTCTAAGGAGGAAGGATGTCTTATGGCTAAACACATATTTACACTACTAGTCTTATCTATAATACTCCTATCAATAACACATATACTCCTAGCACAGAATGTTAGTGTATCATTTATGAGGACATGGGGTGTTAGAGATAGTGATGATGCTGCCCTAGACTTGATAGTATACAATGATCTATTATTAGCTGATATAGGTTTATCTAATGGTTCAGCTCTAGTATGTTTTGATCAGAGAGGGGTCTTGCAGTGGAGTAGGGTGTTTAGTGGTGTTGATAGAATCTATATGAGTAAACTAGGGTTTGTTAGAAACGATCTTGTTGTAGTAGGCTATAGTGTTGTAGAGGGTATAAGTGGTTTATCAATAGTAGTATTTGAACCATTGAAGGACTCTATTAGTAGTCAGTACACCTACCTATTACCTAGAGGGTATAGCATACAATATGTAGACACATATATAAGTAATGATAACATATACATAGCAGCCCTTACAGAATATCAGGAGGAGAACTATGCTGTTGTAGTAGGTATTGATAGTAGGTATAGAGTTTTATGGAGTAACTCCTTTAAACTAGACAAGTTTACAACAATAACATCAATAGCTGTTGATAGAGACTATGTGTATGTGTTAGGTGATAGAATTGATACAGGATCAGCTATAGTCTATACATTATCAACAAGTGATGGCAGTGTATTAGAAGCTTATAGAGTAGATACTCTAGAAGGTTCTATAGTAATTACAGATTCATACACAGTCAATAATACACTATATAGTGTTGGCATGCTAGGTACTAGTAAAGGTGTTTATGGACTACTACTAGTCTATGATAGAGAGTATACTGCTCTAGTATCTAATATAGAGTCTATGTTTAATAGAATAGTCTATAGTAATAATAGCTTCTATATAGCTGGTTCACTCTATAGTAAAGAAGGCTCTAGTGCACTAGCTATAATCCTTTCTCCAACATACTATGTTATAGACTCGATCATATTAGAGGGGGTCTATAGTACTCAATCATATCTTGCACTACCTATAGATAGTAACATAACTATAATCGGTTCAACAAATACTGGTAAAGTAGTGTTTAAGAGAACTGAGTTAGAGTTTACAAGTATAGATACCAGCTATACCCCTATAGAACCCCCAATTCTAGAGCCTATTAACCTAGAACCCTATAGTGGGGAGCCTATTGTTTTAGAAGATATTGAGGGAGAGCTAGACTCTATAGTAGAGGGTGGTGATATGGATGCTTTTATAGCAATGCTTACTTATGAAAAGCCTCCATCTGAGAAAGTTATTAGAGTATGCAACTACGATGGATCACCTATTACTCTTATAGACAAGATTATGTGGGTTGAAATATACAATCCTGTTACACAAGAGCTCCTACTAAATAGTACTGTCACATCTAATGGAGAACTACCAGTTCATGGACTAAGTGATGGAGAGTATAGAGTCTCTGTATGGGAGTATGATCTAGAATCTAGAGAAAAGTTTTACTGGGGTAGTAGAGATTTAAAGATTGTTGGTAGTGGAGTATTCTTATTTAATAGAACAACACCATTTATAACCCATGTGGTGTTAAATCCTACAACAATACTTCAAGGAACAATATTTAATATTTCAATAACTATATACCAGCCTAGTAGACTAGCTACTATGTATGAAGGCTATGTAGAGATAGAGTTAACAGATCATGGAGCCTTATATACTAAGTCAGTAGACGTTCTTACAAAGCCTAGTGAATACTCTAGTATAAATGTAAACTTTAGTATATTTGATCCAGGTAGTTATAGTTATAGACTAAGACTATATGTATCAGATGACTACTACACTAATGTTCTAACAGATTATTATATAGGAGAAATAGAAGTTATTCCATGGAGTGAAGCAGTATCTATAAACATTGATGCTCCAGAAGAAATATATGCTGGTGAAATAGGCTCTATAACAGTCACAATAACTAACTTGTTAGATGCAGAATTAAGCACACCAGTAGTTATTAGTACAACACCTGGTATGATGGTATTGGATGAGACAAAGTATTTAGTAAAAATAGCCCCACATAGTACATGGTCTAAGAGTGTAGAGTTTAGATGCTCAAAAGAAAATACTACACAAACAATATACGTTAACATAACCGACCCAAGCTATAGTGAAGTATTCTTTACAGTACAGAAGAATATAACAATACTCCCACTACCTCCAACAACAAATACTACAACACCAATACAAACAGTATCTACTAGTAGAACAAATACAACAATAGGTAATGCAACAATAAACCAGACCATAGCTCCTACAGAAGGTGGAGGAGACATGACAACATTATACATAGTAATAGGTGTTGTAGTTGCCATAGTAGCTATAATAGTGTTCATATTCTGGAGAAAGAGAAGAGCATCATACTGGTAATAAGTGCTAGTATTTTCCTACAACCATACATCTATAGACTTTTAAATCTAGATTTATAATAGCTATGGTACTCATAGATTTATTACTAAGTATTCAATAGCTAAAGCAATAGATAGCGTAGACAATAGTAGTATTGTTATATAGGTTATTGTAAAACGTTTACCAAATAAATGAGATAGAGTCATTATAGATACAGTATTTGTAGCAGAACCTAGTATAAGTATGACCAAGCCGCCGCCTATACACAGTCCTTGTTTAAGAAGTGCTGATACTATAGGTATACTTCCAACAGCACATATGTAGGTTAGTAATGCTATAGCTATGGAGGTAAGCAACCGTTCTCCGCCTACGGTCTTTAAAGGT
>CAYZRH010000110.1:0-3348 GCA_964480805.1 uncultured Desulfurococcaceae archaeon | reverse complement strand
ATATTAGATTGTATAATACTTTGACATATTTGAAATAGAGATCAAAATATTGAGCTTAAGAAGAACCTATTTAGATAACTTATAAAGTAATTTACAACAATTCTATACATTACTTAAACTCTTAATTTTATAAAATGCTGTCTAACAATAATGGTTTATCTCTAGACACTATCTTTTATTAGAGGCTATTTTTCCTATAATTGACCAGCTAGTTTAGGATATGTTTTAGAACAGAATCTAAAATATGGTTTAACACCTTAAAATAGGTGAAGAAGATTATATAGAGTCTCATAAAGAACATTAGACTATATGATCTATTGGGCTTCTTTAGACTTTAAAAACATTTTAAAAGACCTCTGTATTATTTTGGTAAGACAAGTAAGTTAAAGTAGTAGATAAATAGAGGCAATATTATGGAGACTGAATCTTGGTGTTATAGAGTGTTTAAAGAAGAGTATGGAAATGTTGAAAGAAATTTTAATGAAGAATTGCTCCTACATACTTTATGGAGTAAATGGGATGATTATAAAAAGAGGATTTACCATAAATTTAATGTAGATAATGTAGAACAACTTATAAAACTTGTTTTAGATAACAAGATTAACTCTAAGAATTTTGTAAAGTATATTAGAGAGATTGTAAAGCCAACAATTATTGAACATATGGAATTTGAAGAGATTAAGAATAGAGGTATAAGAGTAATACCTTTTACTCATAGATACTATCCTAGAGAACTTCTTAAGATGAGTAAGATAACTGAGCACATCTATCCTCCTATTGTACTATATCATAAAGGATCACTTCAAAATCTAAACTTAAAACCAGCTATAGCTGTTGTTGGTACTAAAAGGTGCAGTTTAAATGGAGGAAAATTAGCTAGAGAGATTGGTAGATTGATTGCTAGAAAGGACTATTTCTTAGTAACTGGTCTTGCTAGGGGGATAGATCTAGAGGCTACTATTGGTGTTTTAGAATCTAGAGGCTATGTAATTGAAGTACGTCCATGGATGGATTATGATAAAATAGAGTATGCTAAAAACATTATACCAGAGATCATGGAAAGAGGTTGTTTCATAGCTGAAAACTATTCTAAAAAAGATAATACCCCATGGATAAAGAAAATGTTCCAACTTAGAAACAGGATCATAGCTGGTATGTCAAAGATAGTAATAGTAGTAGAAGCTAAACCAAAAGGCGGTTCAATGCATCAAATAGAATATGCTTTAAAGAGAAATAAACCTGTACTAATATGGAGACAAACACCATCTAAAGATAAAGAAATCTATGAAGCATACAGGATATATAAGAAGAGAGGAGCAGTAGAATTTAAAGATCTAGATGAACTAGAACTTAAAATAGAGCAATTCATAGGAGGTAAACAGTAATGGAAATGTATTTATGAAAAAGACTATGACATAAACCTAACTTCATTTAGGAAATTTTCTAACACTATACACCTAAGACTATGTTTAAGTAGAGATAAAGTATTGTACTATATGGTTAAAGATAAAATGGAATCCACTTTGTACATTAGTTTCAAGTAGGAGGTATTGTTTAAAATGTGGACATCCTCTAAGAGGTAAAGTCTGTCATGCTCATAGAGAGGATTATGAAGAACTTGACAGAACTATACCTGTTGGATTATATTATAAATCTATACTAAGATATTATGGAATAATTAATGAATTATCTAGACTTATATATGAGTTTAAATCAGATCTCTCGCCTGCCCCATCCTTGCATCAGCTATCCATTTTATTTTATATAATAGACTGTATGGTATAGGATTGGATGATATAGACTATATAACCTATGTTCCTAAGCTAGATAGTGAGCTAAAGGTCGATCATGAAACAGGTGAATCATATAATCAGTCTATGTTGTTAGCAAAAATAGTTAGTGAACTTTCTAATAAACCATTAATAGAGTTATTTACTAAGGTAAAACCTTTAAGTATGAGAGGTTTGTCTAGAGATGAAAGGTATAGAAGAGCATTAGAAGCTTATGGAATTAACAGTAGTAGCTGTGGTATCGTTTATGGAAAGAATATTGTTATCATTGATGATGTGAGGACTAGTGGGGCAACAGGAAATACTCTAGCAAGGTTTGCTAAAACTAGATGTAGAGTTAATAAGGTATATCTTGTTGTAGCTGGAAGAACCTATCTCACACCTGAATATACAATTGTTTAACTAACAGTTGATCTATATACTAGTCTTCTAAATAATTTAAATATGATGAAATCTACATAATATGATACTATTAGCAATAGTTAGTGCAGTAAGACCCTCTATTCTCTCTATACTTAAGTACTGTGTGTTTTAGTTAGAGATCTTTATTTAGATAAGTATTATAACGAGATCTTTATAGGGTTGTAGCCCTAAATGTGATGATATTTTCTCTGTTTTGATCTCATCTATTCCTTGAGTTAGTAAATTGATCTTTACTCCATGCCTCAAGCTAATGTATATTATATGTCTAACTGTGTTTACACTAATTTTATAGACAGGTATTACTACCATGTTGTTTCTTGGAAGAGTTTTAATATATCTTATAAGTAGTTCTAGAAGCTCATATCTTAGAGTCTCATTCGCTTCTGGAGGGTTTATGTATTTATCAAGTTCTTCTAATACTATTATTTGAGAACTTAGTTCTTCTCTTCTAGCTCTTCTCATAAACTCTATAGCTCTAAGTTTCATAGGTATTCTCCCATATAGTTTAGCTATATATGGTAAAAAAGCTGTTAAAGCCTTGAGACATCTATTAATTTAGAAAGACCTTAATTAACTACCTCATTTTAATAACATTAACTTAACCACATGTCATTAAGCCTTAATTAAATATCAATTAGATAAATAATCCAAGGTTACTAAGGACCATTATATAATAATGTCTATATAGACTAAGTTAGTGTTTTCAATCAGTATATTTAATAAAGAGATCTCTATAATTTCTACATAAGAGTAAAGCTTCTCTAATCTTAGTTATAGAATATAATTGACAATATATATTTAATTAAACTATTACAAAATATAAATTAGAGATGAGAAGACATGGTTAGACATGCTATACTCTTAGCAGATAGAGAGTGGTGTGAAGCAGCATATAGCGGTAGAGTTAGAGTTTATGACTTTATTAAACCAAGGAAGTATGGTATTCGTTCTCTTAAACCAGGTTCTATATGCATTATCCTGACTAAAGGTAAAAATCAAGTGTTCTATGGAGAGTTTACCGTTGATGATGTGAGAGAGGTTAGTGCTAAAGAATATTCTAGACTAGCTAAACAAGGATTAATACATAAACCACAGAAATTAAAGCCTAATGAAAAACGGTGGATCATAAAGTTTA
>CAYZRH010000109.1:0-3395 GCA_964480805.1 uncultured Desulfurococcaceae archaeon | reverse complement strand
GCCGGCCTTCGGAGCCGGAGATCCCGGGTTCAAATCCCGGCGGGCCCGCCAGCAAATTTTATTGCGTTGTCTAAACCTTACCTGTAAATCTTCTATATGGCTCTAGGGTTAGTGTGATGAGAGGGTATAAGGAATTGGGAATGTTGATAGATTCTTTGTTATTATATAGGGTATAGGGGTGGTAGTTTTGTCTAAAGTAGTCGTCGAGGCGCCTAAAGGTGTTGATGCTGAGAGGGTTAAGCATAGGATTGGGGCTATTATAGACCTTGTAGTTAGCAATGAATTCGGCAAGTTTATAGAGTGCTTGAAGGAATATGCTCTCCTACGTATTTAGGAGGAAAGCCTCCGAGAGCTCCTAGAAGATGAGCTGGATGTCTGCACCGAGGACGACATTAAAAATTAAGGTAGTGCTCATTTATTTCCCCCTTCATCGATTCAATAGGTCGAAAGCTCCAGTCAGCACCAGTGTCTTCAATATTGCATACGGCTATATTCTAACCATTAAGGATACTGCTGTTATCTATAGTCCTATCGAAATAAAGAGCTATAATGCAAGATAAGAAATTAATGTTGGAGCTAAGTAGAAAGGCTAATGTATCAATTGTTGCTAAAGAAAATAGTATCAAGGAGATAATAGTCAATGATACAACGATACTGTGTAATTCCATAGAAAGATGCGAGGCACTAAGAGACAAACATAATGTCACAGTAGTAGATCTAGTCAATGTAACAATAATATTTAACAAACCAATAGCTATTAGCCCTATGAGAGAAAGGCGTTCATAAACACAAACATCTATATAATACCTATTACCGCCACTATAGTAATAATACTAATCGCTATAATGTGAAAATACAAGCAGAAACAAATGATAAACTAACTATCTATGATACATAAAAAGTAGACAGTATATATTCAGAGCAATGTTGATCTAATTCACCAACCATATAGATCTAATCCCACCTGAATTCTAGAAACAATACATGGTATCAACGGTTCTTGATAGCTTATCACCTATTACAGTATAATAGTTCTTCATCAATAACGCTTACAAGGTTCCTATAACAGTATTTTTATCTACCGTCTCTCCCTTTTACTTCTTTCATAAGTCTCTATCTTCATTAGTATGCTCTCTATCTTTCTCCGTACCATCCTCTGTAGAAGCATGTACATATGCTGTTATCAGTGTTTATTGTTCTTTGAATTGTCCTCTTCCTGGTCTAGTGGATTTCCGTAAGCTGGATTATTATGGTAGCATGAAGCTTTTCCTCTTCTTGGACGTGGTATTATGAATGGCGTGTATTTCCTATACTCTATATATTCTTTACCAAATCTTAGTTCTAGCTCTTTCTCTTCAACAAACTTTATGTATACACCATAGAGTATCTCAAACAATATCACTAATACGACTCCTGTTGGACTACCTACTAGTAAGACTAAGCCTAGATAGTAAAGTATTGTGCCCAGCATCATTGGATTTCTACAGTATGCATAAGGGCCCGTAGTTACTAGTTTCTGCGTTGGGGCTGTTGGTAGAGGTGATCCTTTACCATATCTCCACTGGGTGTATGCAGCCCATCCAGCAAAGAACAAGCCTAAAAACGTTAAAATTGCTCCAAGTACGATATTACAGAGTTTAAAGTAAAGTAGGGATTCATGTATTGGCTTTAGAGAATACATGTTATCAATTATCAATGCAACATAGATTATTGATGCAGGCACTATAATAATAAATACTATTGCTCCAATTATGATACCCAGAATCTTACGTCTACGACTATGCTCTTTTTTAGCTAAACGAACAAGTACATCAACAAGCTTCATAAACGCCAAGCCCCACATAGTTGCCCTTCTTACGTACTCCCTTCTCCCAGTTATTAAGGATATAAGAGTTTGGAATGCATTTCGTTAGGAGACCCTACTGAAAAAAGAGCTGTATCTCCTTACAATAGTCTAGCTACTGAAGATTTTTATTTTCAGTAGGGGGTATTGATATAATGGTGGATCCTATTTTGAAAGCTATTATATATCCCGTGTTTCAACCAGGGAGCAGAATCCTAGGAGGTAGCTCAAGATTGTTATGAATTATGCTAGAAGACACAGCTATGAGGTAGTCTATTGCTCATAAATTATTACTGTCTGGCAGTAAATAGTATGATGATAGAGGTTTGGGAACTGAAGAAGAGCTTTGGTAAGGTTAATGCACTTAACTACGTATTTCAGTAGACACGCTATCAACCTATAACAAGACTATTATCAGGCTATTTGTCTAAATTGTATGATTCAAAACCTGATGCCATGTAAATGTATTTAGAGACCAGCCTTCGGAACCAGAGGTCCCAGGTTCAAATCCCAGAGACCCACTATATCTTGTTAAGTTTAATAGCCTTATACAATTAAACAGTAGCTGTATACTATAGGAGTTTCTGTCTCTTATCATGGTGAAATTGGTCGTCTTCGTATTTTCGTGTCAGTTACTATTGTTATGTAGCCGTATAGTTGGTCTTTTAACTGTAATGCTCTTAGAATAGCTCTAATTCTGTTTGGTATCCTTGGGTCTCTTAACCTTAGGATGATGACACCTGGTGGATTATATGCTTGTGCGAGATATCCAAAATCCTTGTCCATGGTTACTATTATCTTATTACGACTAATAGACTTCCTAATAACCTCCTCATCTGGGGCTCCTCTTCTTTCTACTAGTATTGATTGTACATGGTATCCTAGTCCCTTAAGCTCATTGAAAACTTTCAATCCGATGTTCTCGTCAAGAAGAAGCCTAAGCTCTTGCCTCAACTATTACCTCCTCTCTACTAAGAACTTTAGCTGCATAGAGAAGTGCTGCCCTAATATCTTCAAGGCTTAAATTGTAGTCCTCGGCTACCTCTTCGGGCTTCATACCAGCAGCTAGAAGCTCCAATATCATGTCAACAGTAATTCTAGTGCCCTTAATCACAGGCTTCCCAGCCATAACTTTAGGGTCAATCACTATTCTCTCAAGCAGTTCACTCATTACAAATACCCTATATACTATTTACTATAGCTACCCTAATAATCATTATCACCATTTAATCTGGACAAAACTTTCTAGCAACCACATGACCTTAAGACCTTCTTTAAGTTCTTCTTTTTACTATAGTGCAGTAATGCCTCTTTCCCCAGTCAGAGAATCTAAGAAGTCTTATTTGAGCAAATCCTATCCTTAATCCCTCTCAAACTCATCTAAACAACCCAAGGCTATCATGAACCCCTATGATAATATGCTTGACACGAGCCCTAGCCTATACCGTTCACCTAAACCGTGTCTTCATCTATCAAACTATATCGTTCTGTATTGGACACGGTTTGGTTCATCACGGTCTCTGCTGAGCCGCTTACGGGAGCATTACTCCCC
>CAYZRH010000108.1:0-3430 GCA_964480805.1 uncultured Desulfurococcaceae archaeon | reverse complement strand
TATGCTCTCTAGCAATAGCTATTAGCTTATGGTGTTTAAGTGTTGATGGGAAAAGCGGGTTGATGAAAGCTAGTTTGATAGCATCTTTTCTAACACTAGTATTCATACCATTCATAATCCTAGGACTAGTTCTAATCACTGCTGGATTGAGAAAGGTTATTGTAGAGTTTAGAGAAGTACTTGAAATACCCCCGCCTCCACCACCATATAGTCTAGGATAGTCTATGGAACACCGTTCCCCGTCCTAGGTCATTAGTGGTCTCTGTAGGGTGGTTCATCACGGTTTCTCCCTACTAGAGGCACATAAGCCCCAGCATGGGCAACCAAACATCTACTATACAGTAAGACTCATAACTATTAAGACCTTAAAACTTACAGACAAGAAACAATTGTAAACCCTAAAAAGACATACCAGAACCCGCAAAGACCCTAAAAACCTACAAATCAGAAACAGTTTCATACCCCTCTATAACTGGCTTCACCCAATTACCGGAAGAAACCCATAGTACTGCAAGCAGTCCAGCAGTTATGTTACTCAGTAGCATAGCTGTCCATATACCAGTAGAACCCATTCTAAACAGTAGTGCTAATAAGTAGCCTCCACCAATACGTATAGCCCATAGCCTAATAATTCCTATTACTGTAGGTATACTTGTATGACCAGATCCTCTACCAATAGACATACCTACTATGAATAGTCCAAAGAATGGTATAGACCATATAAAGATCTCTAGAAACCTACGTGTCTCTAACCATATACTTTCATCACTTGTAAAGACATGTATAAACGGGTCTCTAAACAAGTACAGTATAGTACTAGCTATAAAGACTGTTGAGAATACAAGGAATACAGACTTCCAAGCAACTTCTCTAGCACGCACATCCTTACCAGCACCAATGCATTGTCCAACCATAATAGATACTGCTTGTGAAAAACCACGTAGACTAGCGTCAGCAAGCTGTAGTATTATAAAGCCTATAGAGTATGCTGTAACAACAACTATACCAAACATGTTAACAAGTTTAACAAGAAACATAAAAGCTAGACTACTAGTTGATAGTAAAACAAGTATAGGCAACCCAATCCTTATATTGGATAAGGCCCATCTAAGATCAATGCTTCTTGTAAACCAAACTCTTAATTCACGAAACCTCTTCTTAACAACAAAGGCTAGTGCTGGTAGAGCAAGGAATCTACTAAAAACAGTAGCTACTGCTGCTCCAACAACACCTAGTCTAGGGAATGGACCTATACCTAGTATTAGAAATGGGTCTAACACGATATTTGTTAAAGCAGACAATCCAGTAATCAATGCTGGTGTACGTGTATCACCAATACCCTGTAGTATAGTTGTATAAACCATTACAAGATAGGCAAAGAACATTCCAATAGCTATTATACCTGAGTAAACCATTACATCATCGTAGATCTCCTTTGGAGTAGAGACTATGTAGCCAAAAATAAATGGTCTAAGGATAATGTATGAGAGACAGAGTATTATTCCAAGTATAAAGGAGGTTGTAAAGAGTTTAGAAGCAACACTACTAGCATCACCATACCTTCTAGCACCAATATACTGTGATATAAGAGCTTGGTTAGCTACAGATAGTGCTGCTGATAGTGAGTGGAATAGCATAAATGATGGCCAAACCTGTTGTGGTACTGCAAGTGCTATATCACTATACTTACTAAGCCAGTATGCATCAGCTATATTATAGGATATATGGACTAGATTTACAATCATAATAGGTAGTCCTAGCCATACTATTGTAGATACTATAGATCCTTCTATAATCCTATCCCTATACTTATCAAAAACACTATTATCCATAGCCTTTACACACATCCACTCAAATACTATATTCATAGAGAAATACTATCCCCTATAGTAGGTATTATAAATATTTAGATAGCCAAGTTTAGAGGACACGGTATCTTCTAAAATATAGTGATCACAAAAGAAGAATACTGTAGAGACATTATAGGAAACAATATATCGTATCAGCTAGAGTTTAAGTTCTTCATAGATTATTAGAAAGGCTTGTAGGGGAGAGAGTTATATAGGAAAGAACACTTAGTATTTAAACCTATAATAAATATCTATAGCTATGAGTGTTGAGGGATAAAATGGTATGGTAGATTTCGACCGGGCTTATAGTAAGATTAGAGAGCTCTATAATGAAGTATCAAAAGTAATTATTGGTAAACGAGAAACACTAGAATCTATAATAGCTACACTAATAGCTGAAGGACATGTATTGATTGATGGTCCTCCAGGTGTTGCTAAAACACTTATGGCTAAGAGTCTAGCACGTGCTATAGGTGGTGTTTTTAAACGTATACAGGGTAACCCAGACATACTACCAACTGATATAACTGGATACCACATATACACACTTGATGGAGGCTCTAGACTTGTTAAAGGACCTATTTTTGCTAATGTTGTTATGGTTGATGAGCTTAACCGTATACCATCTCGTTCACAAGCTGCACTGCTGCAAGCTATGCAGGAGGGTTATGTGACTATTGATGGTGTAGACTATAACCTGCCTAAACCATTTATTATAATAGCTACTATGGTACGTACTGGTAGAGAAGTTGGTACATACCCTATTACAGAGACGCTCATAGACCGTTTTGCAGTAACCATACACACAATCTACAACCCTCCGGATGAAGAGTTTAATATAATAGATAGATCTGATGAACTAGTTGAAACACGTGTTGAAAAGGTTATAGCACTTGAAGAACTTACGTCTCTAATAAAGTTTGTTAGAGAAAACATATATGTTGATGGTAGAATTATAAAATACATAGTTGATCTAGCAAACTATATTCGTAAAAACAACTATGTACTCTATGGCCCAAGCCATCGTGGAGGAATATATCTCTATCGTATAGCACGTGTATATGCTTTAATGAATAAGAGAGACTATGTAATACCAGATGATATTAAAAGATTTGCTGTAGAAACACTAGCTCACCGCCTAATACTCTCACATGAAGCTGAACTTGAAGGTATAACTCCTGAGTCAATTGTAATGGAGGCTTTAAAGAATATTGCTGTTCCTAAAGAGTAGTATTGATAAGGGAGAACTAGTTTCCATAACTCAATCACTAATACTATTAGTACTATATATTATATATTATTTGAAATTAATTGACTGGTTTAGTCTATTCTACATATTAATATTATTATCTATAATCTATCTAAATACTACACTATATAATGTACTACTTAGGAGATCTAGGAAAGAGATCATATGGTTATTTCCAATAATCTATATACTGTCTTATATGATATCTAGCATTAATCACTTACTACTATATCTATCACTATACATAGCCATAACCTTATTGATAGTAAACATATACCCACAAGAAGTACTTGATACACTATATAATATTACTAGATATAGGCTACTATTT
>CAYZRH010000107.1:0-3471 GCA_964480805.1 uncultured Desulfurococcaceae archaeon | reverse complement strand
ATAATATGCTTGATGATTGAAATATGCTAATATAAACCTTATGCTTATTCCAATAGGAAAAGATGATAAAAAAACTAGGGGAATATATTTTAATAGCTTTTTCATATTGTTACACTAAATGTTTAACTGCTTCTTTGAATAACTCTAGAAGAAAGTTAAAGTATTCTTGAAGTCCCTTTAGAGCATACTCCATTATTTTTTCAACTAACTGTAATAGCTCTGGATTTGTATATGCTAATGCATTAAGCACTATTAAATTAATTAATAGTATTGTTAGTACTCCGTAAAATGCATACTTAACTAATTTACGCACTCTCATATTCACCACCAAAATTATCTTTATTCTTCTTTTCTCTTTTAATTTTTTCTACTGCTCTCTTATGCATATTGTAACTAAAGAATCCGATTATAGCATTAGTTACTACGCCGATAAAAGTGGATAGATATGCTACTGTGAGAGGTTGAGTCAAAACCGTAGTAACATAGATAATCGTAATAAATAAACCAAATAATGCTTTGATAATAACATCGTCGCTCATTTAATCACCTCATACAGTAATTTTGAATTTTAGTTTTACACCTAGTGAAGCATCCGGGTCTAATGTAATTGCTGTACCAAGCAGAATTCTTAGTATCATGAAAGTAGCAGATATATCTTTATTGTTGTCACCATATTTAAAGTGTGAATATAACCTATACTTAACATATAATCCTATTTCATGTACTGTTTGCTGACTACCACTTATGTTTTTAAACCATCTTATCAACCTAAACCATGCGTCTGGGTCGGAAACTGATATATCTTCTATGGTATGCTCAGTTGGATCTAATATACTTTTAGATATTTTAGATATTGAATATTGGTCTACATCAAAATTGTCTGTTCCATCTCCTACCAAGATACCGTAACTATCATCACCTGCACCAGCTAAAGCATATAAGCTTCTGTATTCAAAAATCCAAGTACCAGGGCCAGAAGCACTTGAATAACAATGGTTGTCGTTTGCTCCTACTATTTCAACTGTACTTCCATCTGGTTGAGTAATATTTGTGCTTGATTTTTCTAAGCAAGCTTTTAAGAAGGCGATGAAGTTTTTGACGTAATATCCTGTGATTCTTATATAGTATCTTATTGTTATGCTTGACTCTGGAGTAATTGTTTCCGGCGATGGCAATAAATCTCTAATAATCATAAACTTAGTATCCTTGTCAAGTAATGGGCTATTTCCTCGCTCATAAAAAAGCCTGTGATGAACAATTAACCCTGCTTCAGCAATTGTTACATCTCCTCCACTTAAGTTTTCAAATATTCTTTCTAAGTAGAATTCGTATGTATTTGGATTAACTTTAGTTAGACCACTAATAGAAACTCCATAATAGTTTAATTGTCCTGCACCTGTTCCATGAGCAATTTTCGAAGCTAAATTATAATCATTAATACTTACTGATGTAGTACCGCTTCCAACAACTATCCCGTAGCTATCATCTCCGCTACCAGCTAAGGCATTAAGGATTTCTAGTGTCTGATTATCACATTCATTAGAACCTATTTCTGTATGATATGGATGTCCACCATAGTATGTATCACTACTTCCATCTAGCTTTGTAATTGATTCAGTATCTCCCCTAAGTAACGCCCTCAGAACCGCTATAAAATTTTTTACATAGCTCTGACTTGGAAATCTTATTTTTTTAACTGTTTTGCCATGCTTATCTTTTATTTCCAGCTCAACATCTATATCAATAATAATTCTTTGTCTCTTCCTGTTTGCTAATTGTTGTTCTAACATAAAATATACACCAAATAATAAAAAATAAAGGGGTAATTATAAAGTTTGTACTTCACTTTCTAATGTGCTAACTTCATGTATAGATGCTGGATTTGAAATCGTCTCAATCTCACTTGAAATTGTTATTTCAACTGTTTCAACTGGATTAAGCAACTTCCATACTTCGCTAGTTATTGTATTTATTTCGGTAGTAGATGCTGGATAAAGAAGTTTGTATATTTCGCTGGATAATGTAGCTATATCTTCAACATAAACCGGATTATAAATATAGCTTAATTCACTAACAAGTTTATTAACATCAATAATAATATACTGTGTATTTAGCTTAAACCATAATTCACTTTCAAGCTTCTGTATAGTAGGTAAGTATTCTTTTAGCGGTATCTTAGCTTCACAAGTAAGCTTATCTATAACTAATTCATAATGCCATTCTTTAGGAGTAGGTTTGGCTTTAGCTGGTGGTGGATATCCTAAAAAACTGTATAGTATTAGTAGCATAGTTACTCCGCTTTTAAGCTTCTTATTTAAATCCTCTATGTCTTCTGGTATTAATCTACGCAATATCTCTGATGCCATTTATACCACCTTAGCTACCTAAACTATATATTGCTCTAGCTTCTGTTTCTGCTTCTGCTTCAACTACATATCCTGTTCTATGTCTAATAATGTATTCTGCTCTAGCTTCAGTTTCTGCATAGACTGAAGCAATAGCTAACGCTGGGTATGAATATCTAGGTAGCTTGATTTCTCTAGGTAATAGAGCATCTACTAGTGATAAAGCAAACATACTGAATAATGGTGCTGTTAATATATTCATTATTCTTCTTGTTAAAGGAATGTTCTCCGCTGTAATGCTTTTATAAAGTGCCGTCCAAGTTAATACTACCGATATTACGAAAGGTAAGTTAGCTCTAATGTAATTTAATAACCACTCGATACCTGCCATTAACCAATTATAAAAATCGATTAATGCACCTCTTATCGTATTACAGACTATATTTACAATATAATCTACAGTACTTGATATTGCACTAACTAAATCTTCTAAACTAGGAAATGGTAAAGTCATTCTTATCCACTCACCGTATTAGGAAATCCCCACTTCAAGATTAAGTCAAGTATATCTGTATCGCTTTTAGATATTGGATTATCCAATTCAAATATTATCGCTGTATATGTGTATGTATCTCGTTTTCCTCTCACTTTAACTTTCTTAAAAGTATATGCATCTGTCGAGTTATCCTCTATCTCAATAAAGATTCTAGCATAACTATCTTCTCCTGCAACGCTAACTACAGATGGATCTAGACTCTTAACCACATTACCCGCTTCATCAATTAAATCAACTTTGGGACTATCTGCATTATCAATAGCGTTCTTTAGTGCCTCTAGCATATCTAGACCTGCATCCATACTTATTTTAGCTGTTACACCAACTACCGTATATGTCATTTTTACATCACCCTAAATTTCAATATAATATTTTTATTATCTACTTCGATGTCTATAGGTATCATACTCTTAACTCCTAAGTTCTTTTGAAACTCAGTTACTAGTACTTCCATAGGTATAATTATTTTTAGCTCGTTTCCTTGTAGTATCACATCGCTATTTGGTATTCTTTTACTTAACTCCGCTTTTAACTTGGATAGTAACATATTTGCTAAACTCAAGTTAAATC
>CAYZRH010000106.1:0-3499 GCA_964480805.1 uncultured Desulfurococcaceae archaeon | reverse complement strand
AACATATAATGTCATCTCTCTATGTTAGTGACAATAGCTTTTATAAAACTTTATTATATCTTGTATAAATCTTTGTGGTTGATCTAGGTATGCTGGGTGTTTAGCATTATCGTATACTATTAGTTTAGAGTTCTTTAGCTTATTCTGTAGCTCCCTCATCTCGTCTATTGATACTATATGGTCTTTACTTCCATAGATTATGTAGACCGGTACTTCTAGACTTGGATAGTATTTTAAGAGATCTTTCTCAAGACTATGGACTGGAGCTATCAGTATTAAACCAGATACTGGGTGTTTTAGTGTATACCTAAGTGCTATATAGCCTCCAAGACTGGCTCCAACAACTACTGGTCTTACTGATCCAAAAACGCCATGGACGGCTTCATATACTACACTAACATTAGTATCTGGATCACTTGTTTTAGGACTGCATACACTCCTCCTACCATAGGGCATGTCCAGAGCTATAAAAGGTATATCTTCCTTTTCAAGTCTATCAAGTACCCCTAGATCACTCCATACATCACTTGTAAACATATACCCATGAAGGAAGACTACTGGTGTACCTGGTTTAACATAATATATAGCTCTACAACGATAGTGTGCTAGATTAAGGTATTCCTCGATCAGAACCCCCTACACCCCCCATATACTACTATGTAGAGGTTAGGTAATAGATTTTCTAGGATACACACTATAGTATCTAGGTAATTAAGGTATTTAAGATAGAGTGTTAAACTATTATTCTAGGTGTTCTACCATGTATAGAAGGCTAGTTGTAATAATAGCTCTATTATTGATAATGAACACTATGCTAGCATCAACTAGTAATGAGGGTTCATGGTGGGGCAGTGTTATTAGTTGGTATCAATATCCAGATGTAGAACAAATAGCTGGATCACAGCCAACCTATGTAATAGTCGACCCAGACTATGGGCCAAACGATGAGCCTTGGACTAGAGATGATCTTGATAGACTTAAATCTGTTGGTGTAAAAGTCATTGCCTATTTAAACATAGGATTTGCTGAAGAATGGAGAAATTACTGGAATGAGACGTGGAGTGAAGACGAACACCCAGAGTGGTTGTATTGGGTTGAATACCCTGACTGGCCTGGTGAGTATTTTGTAGCTTACCGGCATTCTAGTGCTTGGGAGTCTGGTGGTTGGGTCGATATTCTTAAGAATGAGCTGGATAAGATCGTTTCTATGGGCTTTGATGGTGTAAGAATGGATAATATTGACTCATGTGATATGTGGGAGAATCCAGATGAGTACGGGTTAGCTGGTGATATACCTGAAGTTGATAATGCTACTGAGTGGATGATATATCTTGTTGGAAACTTGTCTAGCTATGTTAAGAGCATTAAGCCAGGCTTTATAGTTGTTGCTAATATGGGTGGTAGACTAGACCTTCTTGAAAACAATAGCTTCCTAGCTAGTATTGATGTTGTTGAACGTGAGGAGGTATGGTATTCTGATAACACACCAGTTGATCCGGTTGAGACTAGTGAAGCACTTTATTGGCTACGCTATGCACGTGATCATGGGAAGGATGTTGTTGTAACAGACTATGCCTGGTCTAGAGAGTATGTAGAGGATGCATTGTCTAAAGCTAGAGATGAAGGATTCTATATCTATGTTGCTCCAAACTATGATCTAGACTGTCTACCACTCTATATCCCAGTATATGATGGAATTGATGTAGCAGGTTCTCCACAACCAGTTGTTGCCTGGAGTTATCAGGGAGTCTATGGAGGTGATTGGGTAAACTCTAGTATCTATATAGCACACTTTACACCAGAGGGTCTTACTGATACAACACTTCTGTCAGGTACTGACTCCATTGATAGACATGTATCATGTAGTTGTGAGCCAGGTAGTGATAGAGTACTTGTTGTATGGGAGACTAATGAGGATACTGTTGACTATACATGGATTAAGGGTGTTTTAGTTGATCCAAGCGATCTATCTATTGTAGCAGAGGTTACTATAGCTAGAGATGATGGTGTACCAATATACTATCCATCAATAACAACGTTTAACAACTACTACTATGTAGTCTATGTTAAAGATACTAGTCTATACTATGCACTAGTATCAATGTCTGGAGCAGTAGTTGATCGAGTCTATATTGGTGAAGTAGGTGGAAATAAATGGACTAGTGTTGATAGCGGGTCTAGTGGAGTACTTATCCTATGGCTTAGCAAGGACGGTGTTTTAAAAGCTACACTTGTTAGTGGTTCAGATATTCTATGGACTAGGGATGTAAGTGATCAGGCTGAACCATATCGTTTTGGAGTAGTCTATGTAGATGGTAAGGGATACCTTATTGTATACCAGAGAGGAGATAGTGCTATTTCAATACTCCTTAATGGTAATGGAGACATTATTGCTTCACTCTCCAATATACCAGATATTACATGGTGTCCTAGACTGCTGTGTTTTAGTGAAGACATTGTAGCTTATACTGGTATTGGCAAACTATACTACCTATGGATTAAGAGTATAGAGTATATAGGATCAGTTGATATAGAGTTTAGATCAACAACTGGTACAGGGTTACTAGAATATAATGGCTTGCTATATGCTTTAGGACCCGGCGTTAATGAGAATAACACGTTAGTTTTAGAGACAATAGCTAATCCACCACAACCTATACCCGAATCATCAAGTGTAGTACTATCCATACTAATAATGGCGTTTATAGCGGTATTTCTTATTTGGAAAAATAAGGTTTAATATAGATTAATTAACCAGTATTTCTCTCCATTTTTAATAATAAACCCTAGACCTCTAATATACATATACACTAGTTCAATATCCTTAACAATATCTATAGCTACTAGACTATACTCTACAGACTGTGCAACTGTACTCTAGTATCCTATAAGTTACTGCTCTCTGTGAGTCCATTGATACTGTATATTACGTTCTCTACAACACTATCCCATACAATAGCTTATATAGTAGAATTTTTTGCTAATACCTGCTATGTTTAGTTTACTAGCATTATTAATTCCTTAGACTAAAATACTAGTTGGTTTAGAAGCTATCCTTAATAGACACAACTGCATGCCATTACCTTGCGTATGTTATTGAAATGCTGGCTATTGTACTTTATATTATAGGATCTAACGTGAAGTATTTGACAATTAGTGTGTTGTCTGAAAAGCAGTTGAGTTAGAGGTAGTAGGTATTCAAACAATAGTGTTTGTTGATGGAATAGTTTTCCTAATATTAAATTACGGGTTCCCTACATTACTAATGATATACTATGTTGCTTTGCTGCTACTCAGTATGCTTATTACAGAGGAAAGAACCATAATATTCTATAAAAATGTTTAAGAACATTATCTTATCTAATAAGTTAAGTTATAATAGCTTATATCTAAGATTATTGGTATCTTTTAGGTAGAGTCATAATAGATAATATGATTTATTAAATATTTGACAATAGAGGAAGCTAAAAATATGTAAGCTAAAATAATTAAATAAGTG
>CAYZRH010000105.1:0-3509 GCA_964480805.1 uncultured Desulfurococcaceae archaeon | reverse complement strand
ATATCTACTCTTGTTGGTGAGGAGGGTGTTGATATTCCTGAGGCCGGATTGCTTGTAATGACCGATGTGCCAAAGAGCCCCTTGAGATTCTATCAACGTCTTGGGCGTCTTATAAGAATGTCTAGTCCACGAGGAATAAAGTATCTTGTTGTATCACTTACACCTAAGACTGTTGAGTACTGGGATCTAGAGGATGCATTATGGTATCTCTACATGGAGGGTGTTGATGTAAGCTATGTAATAGTTAATATCAGTGAGAAAGCACCTAGTGCTAGAGTACTTGATATAGTTAACGGGTTTACCCAGATCTATAAAGGCGCATCTATTCTATATACGCTTTTAGCCTTTGGTCAGGAGCTTAGTAATCCACTAAACTATATCTTCAATGTAATTAAGAGCAGGAAAGACCTTGTAACAATTATTCAAGAGAATATGAAAAACTGGGGGTTCCAAGTAGAGTCTGAAGAAGATCTTGATACAGCTATATTCTATATTCTTACGTTTCACATGCTCAGACTTGGTAGTATAAAGAAGATCTTTGAGCCCATCGATAATGCTGTTAACAAGAGTAGGTTCGGCAAAGAATTTAGTAAGGCGGTTAGGGAGGGAAAGATATTCTATATCTATGACGTAGAGATGTTATCTAATATAATTGGTTGCAATCTCCAAAGTCTCTGTCAAGCATGTATAGATAGTGGAGAGAGGATATGTTATGACGAGTTCTTTAGAATTGACCGTAAAGCCGTTCTTAGACTATTTGCTAGGGTATTCCCATATAATAGTATAGGCTATATAATTGAACTGAAGTATTTTATCATCAGAAAACCTAAACATGGATAACCGCTTACGAGAGCTGATGACTAATATGGGAACTATGTATAGAATGCTATGAGTCAAAAGAAGGGGGACTATGCCATCGGCCGTCTCTGGATGTAAGCTAGGTAACATGGAGGTAGTGTGTATCAATATATTGTGGAGGATATACTTGTTGCTCTCCGGGTTCAAGAACATCTTCTTTTTCAATGCATGGAGAGGCTGAGGGTTAAGATGAACAATCCTACAGTAATCCCTAACTATGCAATTCTACAAGCCAAAACAATATACATCACTAAAAATACTAGAACATTAGTTTGTAAAGAAATCAAATCACTAGAAATAATGAAATATACATATATGAATAGTGAACCACTATAAACGTAGAAATCAATAAACCGTCTAGATCCTATATAACCTTTTATGGGATATAAAATCTTAGGTTTAATTAACAACTACTTAGATACCTTGATCAAGTAGTATTTTATACTCTATATTTGTGTTTAAGACATATTATTTATTTCTTTAATCCAGGAATGTTAGTGCCTTTTAGTGTTAAAGTTATTTCTCGGTACATATTATGAGAGCTCCATGTATATCTTATAGTCTATCCTATCTCCTTATCCATATATACTATCGTTTCATCATCATTCTCTCCTCTAAATACATATACTATACACCTTCTAGTCCCAAGATCTTCAGAATATACGTTATCTTCATATTTCTTAACTAGCTTCATATTAGGGTTTCTAGCAGGTTCTCCTAACTCTATCTACATAGTTGTAGAATTCTTAGTAGTGTACATTCTCGGTATTTCAAGTTTTATATAATATAGATATTTTACATGTGTATCAGTGTAATCTAAAACCTCTACTCTAAGCTTAACATCGCATTTCATTAAAATACAAAAGTGGAATACCCATATTCTGCATAAGCACCCTCAAACAATCATACATACTTGGGTCTAAAGAAATAGTACCAAGCATATAACCCAGTCCCTATAACAGCAACTATACATATAGAAATAACTGTATACTCCAATAACCTAGACCCCTTCTTCTCAACAACTTCTCTTATAAAAGCCTCTTGTTCTTCTCATTCTCCCACAAATCCTTCTTTGTTTACTAGATCCTCTGAACACATTCTATCTCAACAATATGATGTTATAGCATAACTTAATGAACACTTTATCCTATTGACTTAAATAATTATAAAGACACAGAAGTATTGTATTGAAATGAGTAATACAAAGATATTTCCTGGAGATATAGTTATGTAGAATGGCAAACTCATTATATGTTGATAACTGTGCTCTTAGCTATACATAATGGATTATAGATATAGACTGCACTCCAACATGTCTATGGTAGACAGGAGTCTAAGCTATGAAGATGGCTTTAAAGGACCATGTAGTACATAGAGATTGTATATTGATGGGGAAAAACTTGCCTATAGCCCTTACATACTGTGTAGGAGATCTACCTCCTCCTCATAAACATTATACCTGCTACTACTAGGATTAGCATAACCAATATTGTAGCTATAACAATAGTATTTGAGAACCCGCCTTCCTCCTGTGTGCTTGTCTCAGATATGCTATAGGGTTCTCCAGTGGTTTCACTAGGAGATGTTGTTTTCCTAGAGTTTGTCTCCTGTTGTTGAGTAGTGCTTGTGGTTTCTGTTGGATACTGTGTTTTTGTTTGATGTGTTTCCCTAGTTGTTGTAGTTGTAGTTGCTTCTGTAGTTGTTTTCTCTGTCTCAGCTTGTCTTAACTCAGATAGGCTTATGTTGAGGCTTGTTCTAAATGTTTGGAGGAGGCTTATAGGTGAGTCTGGTTTTTCCCTAAACACTCCCTCGACAACAAGGATGTAGTTGTCTCTAGTAGTATAGTCTAGATCGGTTATTTTGAAGGGATATAGTGTAAGGTTCATAAACGTCTTATTTATCTTTAACACCCCTCTATTCTCTATATCCACCTCACCAGTATCAGGGTTTACTAGTTTGAACAGTATTTCTCCAGAGTAGTTCCCTAGGTCAATATCTTCTATAAGACCCTTCATCATAGCGTATAGACATTCATCCTCTATCCATAGTGTTATGTTGAACTGCCCTATCTCCCCCCTATACGTAGTCCCTTGCTGAGTATAATAGTAAACCGATCCTATTGAACTAGTTCTAGTATCCCTACATAGGATCGCTATATCGCCTTGCCTTACACCAACATCCTCTATCTTCATATGACTCTGTTTAAAGAGGAGTACACCCAGATCCATATAGTCTCCATGGAGACGCCCTATGTATAAGTTAGCGTAGTCTAGGATGAGCATGTAGTATCCATTGCCAAGTGTTGAAAACAACGGATCTAGCCCAGATACCACTTGTTCACTAACCATATTGATCACAGGGTTGTCTGAAACACTAAGGCTTAGGTAGTGGAAGCTACTAGGAGTTATCCTAGCCTCCAGCAAGAGCTCATGATCGCCTATCCATGCAGACCTCTTCTTAAGAGCAAACTCTATAGCTCCATAAGTACTAGGCTGATACTCTGAAACAACACGATCGCCGACAACACTATAGATGATGAGACCGCCCTCCTCTAATACACCTACAACATAGTCTCCAAGAGGGCTAACCAAAGCCTCCTCTAGAGAGAAACCATTATCAAGCACCTGCACATCCCCAGACTCTAGATCAAC
>CAYZRH010000104.1:0-3592 GCA_964480805.1 uncultured Desulfurococcaceae archaeon | reverse complement strand
ATTGGATAGAAATTCTGAAGCATCAAGAATCTCTATTTCAACAAGCCTTCCACTACTACTATAATGTAGTATTATGTTTGGAGAAACCTCTTCACCGTAATCTGGGGCTTCATTTGATAACGTTATCACTAGTGCATCAGCATCAGGGTTATACTTGATCACGGGTTTTCCTCTCATACCTCTCCCTCCTAGCTCTATATACTGTAACCACAACTATAACATTATCTTGCTTCTCATAAATAATACGTAGTACATACCTACCAATATACTTATGAGCTATAAGTCTACCTCTATAACCATGGACTATCTCATCTGGATTGAATAGAGCATTAATTACCTCCTCTCTAGTAATTCCATATCTAGACATACGCTCTAAAGCATGTAATGTAAAAATTATAGTCTTCATAAGCCTCCATTATTACTCTACATTATGGTGAATCACTTAAAAATAATATGACCCATCAACACATAACATTCTAGTGGAAATTAGATAACATAGAACTTATTTATTAAGGCTTATAGAATATAAAAGACATAACATATTTAATAATGTCTGGACTTGTATACGTGCTCCTATGAAATAATCCGTCACATCTTCGTATATTGCAATACAACAATAAATGCTACTAAACGACACTAAACTCTATGTGATCAAGCTCTAAAGAGAACACATGTTAGACTATAAACAAGCAGAGAATTTAAATAGTCATACCTATCCATCTTAGTAGAAGAATAGAGCTCAAACTTATAAAAAATTAAAAGTTAATAAAAAGAAAGATAGAATTAACAGACAAGACTACTTTGAACTACTTAAGAACAATGTTAAAAAAGACTATATTAAAAGTACTCGTTCTCTCTCTTTAGACAATACATGATATATTGGTAGTGTTGTCATTAAACTTCCTTGTAGAAGAGCAAATGCTAGCTTATTATTGAGTTTATAAGCTATATCCTTGGCCATGTGCTTTATTAACCATCCTTCCGTAGCTGGTATTATTATGTACTTCTCATTACTAATGTCCATCAACTTCTTCATACATCCAATTTGTTTATACAATAGCAACTGGTAGAAAGTCTGTGGAGTATATATTATCCATAACTCTGGCTCTACATGATCCCTTCTAGGTATACTCTTCAACACTATATCAACAATTAGTGGATTAAACTGTTCTGTAGCTGTAATAAGTACTATACATCTATTTAATTCAATCATTATACTATTTGAATTAACATATTCACTAACTCTATTTAATAAGAGCCTTGCTCTACCAATGAGGGATTCTCCACCTAGACTAACATTGATATACTTGTTAATAGACTCTCTAATGACTTCAATTAATTCTTGTATAAATAATTTATAACTTATAGTTAATGTAGATAGGTATCTAGAGATCATGTCTATAAATCTATGTTTAATGTATGGTATTAACTCTAACATTAGATCTAGGGTCTCTCCAGGTTTTAGACTATATAAACTATCTATAAGCTGGGCTAGTGGAGATGCAGCAATAGCATATACGTATTCACTACCGTAGGCACCTACCTTACGGGACCATGTATATGGAAGCCATATATATGTATCAGCAACGATATTAGATAATAATGTTAATAAATAACTAATAATATATTCTTTAGTAGTACTTGATATTTTAGATTTAATAAGATTACAAAGATAATAAACTATTGTTTGGAAAGCTATTTGTCTTAAAGCTAGACCATAACGATGTACACCACTTGATAAAGCTATTAGAGTAAGAGGGATGATATGTGAGGTAAATAGTCTTGCTGTACATTCGTGGCTAATGGTAGCTAGTATATTATCTAGTTCAATAGATAACCTATTTGAATAAGTATATCTAGTTAGTTCCTTATATACACTATCATAGAGTATTACATCATATAACTTTTTAAGAGAGTGATGGGCAACTGTAATAAAGCTTGGCTTATAGGCTTCTGGTATAACACTGATACAACGAATAATATTTGTTGCTAGATGGCTATGTAGGTTAATTTCAGACAAGTACTTTAATCCTTTAATATATACATCTATACCTCCATGACCCTTTTTACCTTTGTCGTCCTTAATATTAGCCCATAGATAGATATCTTTAACAACATTGTCTCCATGGACGCTATATCCAAAGCCTATTTCTAGCTGTTTAGCCTCAAGAGGTAGACTATAAGTAAACCCTGAACTATATAGTATTAACTTTTCTGTCAAGTCTTCTATAAACTTAGTAGCATTGATTTTTTCACCAATACTTATACTTAGTGTAACTAGTCTATCCATACACTTACACCTCATTATAACCTGAAATATACAATCTGTAAAATACAGTATCTTTACTAAAGACTTCTTCACCAAGATCAAATAATAGACAACTACTTACTATTCTACGTGTATTAGGCCGAGCTTTCTTACTCTCTTGTGGAAGATAACAAGTTTCAGGAACAACTATTGATATACATCTACACCTTTTATTAGTTCTCGCCATTCTACTGATATACTCTCTTATAGCATCTTCAAATAAAGCCACATAATCCTTCCTATAATCCTGAAGATAAATAGAGATTATTATATCTGGACTACCAAACTCCTTAATGAATAACTCGTTAACTATTTCACTAGCTACTTTGCTGACACTCTCTCGTGTAACTGGGTCTGCTAACTTACTTAAGTCAACTACTTTAATACATTCATATAATTCCTTATATTTTTCATAATAAGTTGATTCATCTACTTCTTTACCTTTTACCAGTGTTTTTGATATAACTACTCTATAGTTATATCCGCTTCTCTCAATAGGCTTTATAAGCTCTTTTACATAGTTTGCAGTATGTTCTCTCCATATACTTGTCCAACCCATAGAGACCAAAACTATATTTATGTTCAAATTATTATTTTTATTATTACTAACCTCTTTTAATACCTCTATAAACCCCTCTACAACCTTTAATAAATGATCTAATCTTCTAGGGAGGAATCTATATACTCTATTAGTCTCCCTATGATATATCTCTTTAATAATTTGTGGTATAGGATGAAGAATTTGTGGAAATATGAGTACTAATATATTTTCTGAGCTATTAGTTATCTCTTTTAGTAATGATTTTAAAGTTATTTTTCGTTTTCTATTGTTAACCATAGTATTGATATCATTAATTGATTTTTTGAGTTTACTTATACTTTCATAAATGTTTTTATCGCAACATACTAATTCCTTAAATTTATATAGTATCTTCATGTGGTGCTTGATGCATTCAATATATTTCTTATACAATGGATCTACAGAGCTATTTCTAACACCATATATAGATATACTGTTTTGTATAAGCCTAGTTATATCAGCATCTCCACCATTATATCTCAAAGTGAGCATATATAGTAATGTATTATAGAGTAAATTATAAAGTTCAACTCCTATAGTGTATACTGCCTTATACTTATTATACTCTTTACTCCATATTTTTTCATAATTATCTACTTTTTCAGCACCTGATTCATCGATAACCGATAGTATAGGTTTATCTGCATACACCCCAATATAATGTGGTGTATCCAAAGGCTTCACTCCACTCTTACTCTTGTCAA
>CAYZRH010000103.1:0-3596 GCA_964480805.1 uncultured Desulfurococcaceae archaeon | reverse complement strand
TATCAATAATGGAGAGTATTGAAGAACATAAGTTAATATTAATAATTATTGGTAAAGAGTTAAGTGAAGATGATGTTAGAAAAGTTGTTGAAGAATCTTTTGGTAGTTCTCTAGATGAGTTAAAGAATTTTGATAGTAAATCGTTTAATATAGTATTGAATACAGTATTCTATGATGAGATAGCTATATCTATAGGGTTAAGAAAGCCTTCACGTGGTAGACCTAGAGGTCTTATAGATATTGTGTTTAAAGACAAGTTTAAGAAGAGAATAAGAGGTTTGTATAGAAGGATACTTGATAAGAGAGTAGACAAGTATGTACAAGCTTATATAAAGACTAGTGTTATATGGGAGCATTTAGAGAGAAGTAAACGTATTGAACTACTATATTCGATAATGTTATCCATATACCTTGACTTAATAGTCTATATTTTAGAGAAGATTAGAGATAGAGTTAGAGATAGTATAAAAGGCATATACTACTTACCAGCATCCAGATCGGGGCTATTAATAAATTATAAAGGACTCCTATCTACACTATTAGCTCTAGCTACAAAACCTACAGTATTAAAGGAAGTATACATACCTGGCTTTTCTGGATATATTACAGATTTTATTAATACACTACTACTTAGTGAGTCTAAGAAAACTCTTAAAGATACTGCATCTATGATTGAAGAATATATATTAAATGGTAGAATAGTTGTTGAGAAAACAGATACGTTTCCAGAAATATACTATCTCGACATGTATGGTAATAAAGTTCCTTTAAAGAGGATCTCTTCACTAGTATCAGAACTTGCACCACTAGCTATCTATATGAAGAAAGGATTTATGGATAAAGGATCAATAGTTATTATTGAAGAACCAGAGTCTCATCTTCACCCACAAGCACAAGTTATTCTAACATGTCTATTAACTAAACTAGTTATAGAACAAGGTGTTAGAATAATCATAACTACACATAGTGATATATTGTTATCTAAACTAAGTAATATAATAAGTAAGTATTATGCAGAAACACCTGTTATTGAGAGAGAACACTTGCTTTGCAAAAACACTTACTTATCTAAAGAATTTGTTTCAGCATACTTATTTAATAGAGATAGCAAATGGACACAGGTTAAAAAGATTAAGATAACAGAACATGGAATACCTGATGATGAGTTTAGAGTTGTATATGAAAAATTGTATGAAGAATACATGACACTCTATTATAAATTGGGTGAGAAAACCTAGAGATCCATGGTGGTGTTTTTGGTAAGGATAGTGAAGACTGGAAAGTATAGAGTTCAAATACCAGATTCTATAGATGTTGTAGAGGATGTTGATGTTGAAGCTTTTTGTAGAGAACATGGGTTGACTGGTAAGAGATGTGACGTTATAGTTGTTCTTAAAGAGAAAGGTGTTGGCAGGACATATATTGTTTGTATAGAAGATACTGGTATACCAGAGTTTAGAGATTTAGAGAAACTAGATGAGTGCATCAAGTTAGCTAAGGAAATGTTTGGTAGAAGGTATGGGAATCCTATATATGTGAAAATACTGCATCATAGCAGAGGGATTCATAGAAACATTACATCAACACTAAGGGACAGGGCTATAGAAAAACAACATTGTAGCCATATTATAGATTTTGATAGAATATATAGAGCAAGGTTTTGTGGTTAATATTATCCCTCTAAACATGAAACATGCTTATGGATACATAAACTATTTAGAATTACTGGAGACTATAATATAATGGTGGTGTATGGTTGATCAAGAGGTTTGAGATTAAGTGGTTTAAGTCTATTAGACATGTAGTGTTGGATTGTAGGAGAGTGAATGTATTTATTGGTAAGCCAAATACTGGTAAGTCTAATATTTTAGAAGTTATTGGTTTTCTTGGACACTTTTATTATGGAGATATAAGTGATTTTGTAAGACTAGATGATATGACAGATCTCTTCTACCATAAGGATACATCACATACTGTAGAGGTCGCTATTGACGATATTGTTGTTAAAGTTTTTAGAGAAAATGATCTCTTCTTAGAGAAGATAAGTCATAGAGGAACTGAGACTAAAATCCATGTACATAACTTTAATACAAGTCTAAGTTATAGAGGAGCATCTAATTTTGGTAGAGAATATAAGTTTTATAGATTTAAGATTCTTAAAGAGTTTAAGGAAGATAGTTTAACATATCTTAAACCACCCTATGGAGAGAACCTTGTATCACTACTTGTAAGAAATAGTGAGTTAAGGAGATTGTTTAGAGATATTCTTAGAGAGTATGGTTATAAACTTGATATTAGAGAGTTTGAGAATAAAGTTGAACTTAAAAGAGAGATAGAGGAGGATATATATCATTCCCCTTCCATACAGTTTCTGAAACACTATATAGGCTTCTAATGCATCTAGCAGCTATAACTACTAATAAAGACTCAGTAATAGCTTTTAAAGAACCAGAAATCCATACATACCCATTCTATACAAAATTTCTTGCTGAAAGAATAGCTCTTGATAAAAATAATCAATACTTTATATCAACACACAGCCCCTACACACTACTACCTTTAGTAGAGAAGACTCCATTAAAAGAGCTTACAGTAAATATTGTATACATGGAGAACTATGAAACAAGAGCTTACCAGTTAGGTGAGGAAGAGATTAGTGAACTACTTGACTATGAAATGGATGCATTATTAAACATAGACTCTTGGAAACAATGAGCTATTAAACTATAGAGCATATTATGGGAATTCCTACTTAGGCTATGTAAGTGGTACTGGCTTATTGTATTATATGTTGATATAGTATTTGAAGCATTTTAGATACTGTTTTAGCAGACTTTGGATGTATAATAGTTCTCCCTCTCTCTAACCTGTAGAGTTCACTAAGGTCGATAGCTAGGTTTACAAAATGAACTAGATAGACTGTCAGTGGAATCTTACCT
The DNA here is from genome assembly GCA_964480805.1 of uncultured Desulfurococcaceae archaeon. Taxonomy (GTDB): domain Archaea; phylum Thermoproteota; class Thermoprotei_A; order Sulfolobales; family Desulfurococcaceae; genus CAYZRH01. Next base: position 657 of record CAYZRH010000103.1, on the reverse strand, counting down.
GTAAGAAGTTGTTCTAGGAATGAAGTATACTTCAATGGATCCCTACAACTATATGTCAGTAACATATAGATCAGTATAGCATATCCCAGATCTCCTGGTAACTCAATATACTCTCTACTCTTCTCTACATCACGATGAACATCATATTTTAAAGCATAGGTGTTTAAAACATCCATTATAACCTTATATGTAGCTTTAGCTCTTAAACCACCTATCCTAAGTAGGTCTCTAGAATTAATAGAGATCTCTTTAATAGATAAGATAGCCTTACTAGAACTATCTTTATAAACTAGGTAATAGAGACCCTTACCCATTACCTACTCGGCCCCCATAGGAGTAGTAGTGGAGCTATAATACTAAGAGAGTTAGGGCCCATGAAAGCATGTTTTAATTCACATGATTCATTCAAACATATAAGATCGTATCCATGATCAGATACTATTATCAATAATATATTTTCATAATCTCTTAGAATAGAGCTAACCTTTTTCTTAAGACTACTTGCTAAATCATACAAGCGGTCTACTATGAATCGTCTATGTGCATACTGTGTTTTATGGATAAAATTATCGAACCCCCTATATACAACATAATCCCTAGCTTTAAATTTATAGGATAAATATCTACCTATATCATCTAAACTGAGATCCTCTATAT
>CAYZRH010000102.1:0-3667 GCA_964480805.1 uncultured Desulfurococcaceae archaeon | reverse complement strand
TTATGATATAATAAAAATAAAGGGTTATTAATTTGTATTATTATTTTTTTCTCTTGTATTTTTGTCTACTCTATAATGATATTGTCGTTTTGAGTAGTTTTTTCCACCAATCGTGTATGCTGTTATATGTCTTGATTGTAGTGTCCAGTACCTTATTGCTGGTGGTAGCCTCTAAACCAAACAGTGTTCCAGGTGTAAGAGATAATATGGGTGTTTTAGCTCTTTTTTCAGCCATATCCCATCCACTTATAATTTCTATGTCTCCAAGTATCCATTTTATTTTCTCCCCATCTACTGTATAGAGACTATATTTATCAGAATTTTTCATTAATACTGTCATACCATGGCTTACTGCAAGCCTTGTATAACTCTGTGTATTAGATCTCAATATAGTGTAAGCTAATGTTTTATTTAAGACATTATCTTCTATAGCATTAATAACTACCATAACAGCTTTACTGTGTTTTCCACCGAGTTTAGTAATTATCTTCTTGCCGGCAATGACATCCAATACTTTCTTTACTATAACTATGTGATCCTTTTTCTCCTCCTCAGCCCTTAATACTAGGTCTATACAATAGAATACTCTATCAGAGCATTCACCTCTATTATTACATAATTTAATCTCCTCAGCTCCCCAATAACTATATATCCCGCCAGGTTCTCTCACAATCTTTCTCCTACGATCCAAGGCTATACCAATAAACTGCTTCGATCTAGAAACTAATCTATAGATAAGTGAACTGGTAATACCTATTGGGCTAACAAATACGGTTTCCTTATGAGAATCCTTATCATGGAAACAAGGTTTTAACTCTATATCCAGGCATGATACATATGACGCCATGCTATCTGGCTCTCTTACACTATAGCCCCATTTATTCGATAAAGCCTCTAATATACATCTCCTAGATATAGTCCCATCTTTTTCCACAATAGCTTTAACGGCCACTAAAGGACGTGCACAAGCAACAACATCGCCCAAATGCTGTGAATCATAACTAATTGTATCCAAGACATAAACTCCATAAACAATAATATCTTCATTAAGAATGCTTCTCCGTAAAATAATAGAGTCTATACCATGGGAATAGAGTATTGAAAACAGAGTTCCTGTCACCGTAAGTATTGTCGGCAACTTACGTGTTACCGGGTAAACATAGGGTGAAAGAGGTTTTCCATCGCCAACAAAGAATGGAGCATATGGAGTTAATGGCTTAAAACACACCTTATACAATAAACCCTTGTTCACGCTATCACACCCCTGATGAGCCTAAGATAGTAATTAATGAAACCAAGTAATTCCACTAAAACACTTGTTCTATACGAACCAGGTATACTAAAAACCATTTTCTCACACCTAACTAGAGTTTCTAGAATATAATCTAGAATTCTATCATGGATATTGTAAACATACCTGTATCTATTAATTTTCTGTTTTAACTCAATATACCTATTCAGAAACTCGATCTCATCCACATAATAGGATATATAAGTATTATGCAGAAGCCTCATAAACCCTTCAGTCTCCCCTACTTGAGCCCAGTAGGTATACCTATAGAGTTCATCAATATACTCCAGTATATTTAGCAAAGACCTTGTATCAAGGAGGCCAAACGGTATTACAAACCGTCTCATAGATAATGCACCACTTAAGTACTGTATAATAAGAGTATTCTTTCTCAAAACACTGTTTAATCTTAAATTCTTAGCAACATTTACAAGATTCTCAGTTGTCACCTTTATAGCCTCCCTTAAAGGAACCCTATTATGGATAAGAGACAGTGAAATAGAGTACTTCAAATCAATACTTTCAGGTATGCGTGTTAAAACACGTAACGTATTAACTAGATCCTCCACCGGCACAGCAATTAAATAATCATCACCAGCACCATAGAATATAGTGCCATGCAGTGGAATACCCCTCTCTAGAATAACGTATTTACTTATATTCATTACTGAAAACACTGATGCATAAACGGCCTCACCAACTCCATATAGTTCACCAGTAAACATTTTTGTTGCCCAATCACTATCAATATATATTAAAGCGTAGTATTTAGATGGCTTGATCCTAAATTTAATACCATACTTGGTACTAAGTTCATTAAGCATCTTTCTAATAGATGGAGTAGTCCTCAATAATCTTTTTAATGCATCATAAATTCTATTAATAAACTCATACACAGTATCAAGAGCATCATTAATGAATGGTTTATCACTATATACACTCTTAAGATATGCTACCCGCTCTGGTATGAGTACTTCTGGGCATTCAGAGATAATCCTGTATAGTAAGTCAAATCCTCTTCGTAGATAATAGGTCTTTTCTCCTTCACGGCTAACAAACTCTTTAATAGATTCAAGAATATCCCCTAACACTCTATAACCATGGGGTATAGTAGAAACCTTTTTAGAAACAACTAGTGGCTCATATGTCTTCTCAATACCCATATTCTCCTTAATTGCCTCCGTATACTTCTCTATAGGTTTCCGACCAATATCCTCTAGTGTACTCCTAATACTCTCCACAATACTGCCTCTATTACTCCTTTGCTTCTCAGCAGCATTACCGATCTCATTTAATAAAGACACCAGTAATCCCGAAATATGTTGTAACTTTGAATCTACTCCTTGATGATATTTACTGAGCTTCATAACAGCTTTATCTCTACATTCTCTTATTGTTCCACAAGTTAGTAAAAGCATGGTATACCCTAAGTGGTAGTTTATAATTCCGTATAGTGACTTACCTCCATAGATCACTATATGTTCTAGTTTATCTTCCCCTATAGTATCTTCTGGCAGGAGTATAGCTTGCGGATATCTATTAAGTAGTCTTATAACCAAGTGTACTGGACATAGTTTTTCATTTTCTCTGAGAATTCTTGGTACAACTCCGGGATCTCTATGTGAAACACAGGACTGCTCATTAAAACATGAAGTACAGAGCGGGTTCTCTCCACTAGTATTCATGTAGGAGGACTCCATAGGTGGATGGACTAATTTATTGAAACAGTATGCTTCATGTACCTCCATATGCTTGGTAATACTCTTAACAATAGGGGTCTTAATATTTGGTTTGGTACACTCCCTTCTCTGTAGATTCTTTTTAGTATTCTCTTTTAAGATACTTGTCTCATCTAAATGGAATTTTGAAACTACAACAATATAGTTATATGGTGTCATACTCTTTGCCTTCTTAATACATTCTATGACTTTACCATGACAAATACTTCTCATATCCCTGTCTCTAAGGCAGTAATTCTCTAAATGCTCAACCACCTTCCTCCAATACTCCTCCATATAGCTTGATATTTTTTCCTTAATGGCTTCTAACGAGTTTGTATTATTAATGGCTACAACTATTGTTGCAACAGCTGGAGCCAATATTAGATCTAGGGGATTAACTGTTTTAGTCTTCAATAGGCGTTTATTATAGAATATGTTAATACATTGCTGAGGTCTAACTATATTGAATGGTGAAATCTCCTTTCTTAACCTCCATAGCGTATATAGTATGGCTGCACTAAGTAGTTTACTATTAATATATAAATCCATTATTTTTCTAGACGACATTATGAAGTCATACTTGTTTCTAACCTCAATTGTTATAACTATTATTTCTTTATCCCTTGTTCTATTAACTCCATTATATATATTATAT
>CAYZRH010000101.1:0-3871 GCA_964480805.1 uncultured Desulfurococcaceae archaeon | reverse complement strand
GATTGATGGGAGGAGAGTTTATATAATAAAGGCTGAAGGACCTGGTTCTAATGTTGGTAAGCCTGGTAGGGTTTTAGCCAAGCTTGTTGAAGAACTTAGTGGTAATATTGATCTTGTTATAACTGTTGATGCTGCATTAAAGCTTGAGGGTGAGGAGAATGGTGAGATTGCTGAAGGTGTTGGAGCAGCTATAGGTGATCGTGGTCCAGAGAAGATCGCTATTGAGCGTGCTACAAGTAAGTATAACATACCATTGAGAGCACTTGTTATAAAAATGGGTTTACAGGAAGCACTACATATTATGAAGAAGGAGATCTATGAAGCTGTTGAACGTGCTGTAGAGTATGTAGAACATCTTATAAAAGAGAATACTCGTGAGGGAGCAACAGTTATTGTAGCTGGTATAGGGAACTCAATAGGTGTTCCACAATGAACGGTTTTAACGACTACACTTTCATAATAGTACTTGTAACACTAGCAGTATTAGCAGTACTATTACAGACATATCTAGAGATAAAGAAGAGACCTAAAGAACCAAAGACTATAACAAGAACACTACTAAAGTGTATCAAGTGTAATTATAGAGAAGAAGCAAACTATGAAGTAGGAGACTTTATAGGACTATTGAAGAAGAAATGTAGTAAATGTGGACAACCAATGAAGATCATAGCCATATACAGTATAGAGATCAAGGAGAAAGCATAAGATAAAGCTTATAAAACCAAAAACCAGTATCCAGTAAACGGCGGCCCGACCCGGCCATAGTGGCTGGGTAACACCCGGTCTCATATCGAACCCGGAAGTTAAGCCAGCCACGTTGGGGTTGGCCGTAAGGTCCGAGAGGCCTTGCAGCCGCCTCAAGCTGGGATCGGGCCGCCATCTTTTCTACACCAACACGTGTACCTTGTTTTTAGAGTATTTTTATATTCTTGGTTATGTATAGTTTCTCTTGGTGTTACATGGTGGCTGTTAATATGGTTCTGCGTGTTAAGAAAGTTAGTGATAACGTCCTTGGCTTTGAGATCGAGTTGCCTAATGCTCCCCCATTGATAGTTCTCCGTGGTAGCAGGGGGTTTGTTATGTGTGGTTATCTTGATATAGGTGTTGCTGAGAAACTAGGGCTTTTATGTGCTAGAGTCTCTGGTGTTTCTAGTGTTGAGGAGATGCTTGATAAGGAGGTTGCTGAAGCTACAGCAGAAGCTGTTAGACAAGGTATTAAACCAGGTGTTAGAGTTAGAGATATACTTAAGCTTATTTAGATAGAGGTGAAGATAGAACATGGCTTCACCTAAGGCAACGGGCTATCTATTGTTAGCTGTATCAGTTATACTCGTTATAGTATACGTCTACGGCATAGTTATTGCTCCAGACACACCCGTTATGGGTGAGAAGCTATCAACAATACTTATAACATACACAGTGCTAGCAATAGTATTCATAATAGCTGGAGTACTAGGATACCTAGGATACCTAATAGTATCAACACCTCTCCCAAAACCAGTTGAGGAATTCATTAAAGAATATAGTGAGGAAATAAAGAAGGTTAAAACAAGCTAGAAACCACTATAAATAAGAGAACTAAGAGAAACTATAACCTAGAAAGCCGCCGTAGCTCAGCCAGGTAGAGCGCCGGCCTCGTAACGGAGCTAAGAGAAACCCGGAGTCGGGTTAGCCGGTGAACCCGGGTTCAAATCCCGGCGGCGGCTTATTTAATTAAAAACTATAGGGCTTCTAATGCTTTCTCAGCCATATCCTTTATAACATTGTATGGGTTCTCTGCTTTTACAATAGCTGATGCTACAAGAACACCTATTGTACCAAGCTTTATAGCTGCGTATACGTCTTCTCCACTACTAATACCTGCTCCAGTAAGTATCAATACATCCTTGTTGACACGTCTAATAAGCTCTACAGAGTTTGTAATAACCTCTGGCTTAGCCTTTGATACAGGTATACCAGTACCTATAAGCTCTGGAGGTTCAACAGCAACCATATCTGGCTTCAAGACAGCTATAGCAGCACCAGTCTCTGGTACATCAGCACATACTAGTGTTTCAAGACCATGCCTCTTAGCCTTCTTTATAAGCCAGTTTATATCAGCAAGCCTAAGCCTGTGCTCACTATGGTTAAGTATAACACCATGAGCACCAGCTTCCCTAAAAGCCTCTAATGGTAGATAGCCTGTATGTGCACCGGGTTCTAGCGGGTCAGCATGTTGTCCATAAACCTTAACCCCAGTATCCTTTACAACACTAAGTACTCTAGACAACTCTGTAGCTGGTGGAGCAAGGATTACTGTTACACCAGTCTCCTCCCACACTCTCTTAGCAGCACGAGCAATCTCTAAAGCATGTTCTCCAAAACTATATGGATAATAGGCTTTATAGTTTACAGCCACTATAGGCTTCACAACCCAACACCCTACTAGACAGCTATAGCTCTAGGTTAGAGAAAAAGATACTGGATTAGAGTTTAGCTAGACCCACTATAACCCTAAAGCATTTCACTAGGCTTCTTATGAATACCCTTAGGTGCTTCAGCTACCTTAACAAACCTGTCCTTAAGCTTCTCAAGAACAGCTGGCAGTGTAGTATACTCCATCTCCTCCGGACCTAGACGATGAGGCATGAATGGACCGTGCCTCCTAATATACTCTGCAACAAACTGTGCTAGACGGCGTGTCTCATCATATGCTACATCGTCAAACAAGTCTGCTGGACCAACAAGTTTGCCGTTCTTAATCTGCCATCCAAGAGCAATAATACGTGGTGGTCCATCAAACCTTGTCACACGAGCATACCTCTGTGGAACAGGCATAAGTGGTCCATGGTGGCTTCCACGCATCCATCCAGCAACTAGGTGTGGGAAAGCAAAGGCCTCTAACACCTCTCCAACAGCTGGTAGTCCATGCTGTGCACGTACTATAGCAACCGGATCGTCTTTACCAACATATCTACCAGCAATAAGGTTTAATCTTTCAGTACTAACAACAGCTGCTTGCAACCCATCCTTCTTCCTATAAACAGCTTTTATAACATAACGGCCTGGTGTACCAATAAGTGCTAGTATATCATACATCTCTTCAGGAGCCTTCATACGGACAGCTCTACCCTCAAATACATCATAAACCATAAATTCAAAGCCATCATGCATCTTAGGATCAATAACTAGTCCAGCAGTATTAAACGGGTCAGCAAAGATCCTGAACAACGGTAGATTAAATGCTCCAGGCTCAGTCTTATCAGCATGGAATGTAATAACTGGCTCACTAGGCCTCTCTTCAAACTCTATCTCAGCAACACCAGGACCCATACCACGTACATTACCAGAAAATGCTTCACTCAATAAGTCTTGTCCAGCAGCATACAAGCCTAGTTCACGTGCTACCTTAGCCGCTTCTTGGAAAGCCTGCCACGCTAGTCCATGTATGTCTGAGTGGTCTACACCTTTCTTGTGTGTCATTATAAGCTGTATGTCGTCGCCTACATGTGTTACATAGAAGTCTATTATAACACCCTTTCTCTTAGCTTCTGCTAACAGTTTTGTACAAGCAGCAAGCTGGTCTGGATGGGGCATGTGGTGTCCAGCTAGTGACCCAACATCTGCTTTAATAACAGATAAGGTTATTTTTTCACCCATTATAATACACCCTTATGAGTATGCTTTCTTAGTTACTGGTATTTATCTAGAGGGTTATAAATATTGTTGAAAAACATATTAATGAGTAAAAGAGGGCTTTATTTAAACTTTTAAAACAATTGTTTAAATATACTAAACTTCTTTCTCATAAACAGGCTCTAGTAAGTAGTACTCACCACGGCTCTTCTGATACCTATCAAGATAGGAGCCAGGCTTGTTAACTCTAGGTCTA
>CAYZRH010000100.1:0-3939 GCA_964480805.1 uncultured Desulfurococcaceae archaeon | reverse complement strand
GAGTATATGATAAGGTTGCAGCTATTGTTGTTCCTCGTGTGATTTATCCCCAGTCTCTTATTCTTTCATAGTTTGTTTCCCGCATTCTCTTATTTCGGTGGAATTGATTGTTTGATGTTTATTCCCAGACTTCAACAAGTATCTATCAGGTTAATCGTGGAGCTTATCCTGCTTATCCTGCTATTCAACAGCCTCATGTCTGGCAAGAAATTATTGAAGGTGAAATGGCTAGGCGGAAATTATCTCTTGAGGATCGTATAAGGATAAAAATGTCTAATAGGCCAAGAATCAGGCCTAGACATGAGAGTAAGAAAACAATTCATATGTTTGGCGTTAAACTTACTGTATGGCCGAGGACATTCAAGGGATCACAAATAGAGTCTAGACAATATCGGGATCGTATTCCTCAATACAAGCCTCAGATAGAACCTAAACATAGTGTAAGGAATAAGATATATTCTTCTATCTCACTAAGGTCTGAAAGAGGCCTTGTAGGTATTAAGCCTCATAAGCCTCGGCCTATGGCTTGGGAGCCTAAGAAACCTATTTCTTCTCCCTTAAGGGCTGAGAGGGGATTGCCTACTTTCGGAAGTGATAGAAGGATTATTGAGCGTGGCCTTAAGCAGTTTGAAGCTTATGAGAGAACGTTATTTGCTCCTGCTGAATGGGGTATTGGTTTAGCCGAGAGTTTGAAACAACAAGCTATGGAGCATAAGGCTAGGGGAGAGCATCATCTAGGTATTGCTAAATCTATCGTTGCTTCTGGTGTATCGTTTTTGACGGGGATGTATGAGGGAATGGCCTCTATTTTGGCTCCATGGGTTATTGCTCGTGGTATATATACTCTTGCTACTAGGCCAGGTGATGTCGCTAGATCTTATGTTAATAATCCTCTTAATATTTCAAGGACTTTAGGAGGTATTGTAGGCGGATATATTGTTGGTAAAGTAGTTGGTAGGGCTTTAGGTAAGCTAAAGACTAGATCTCAAGAATTTCTTCTTGAAAAGACTAATACTAAGAATTTGGAGACTGTATCAAATATAGAGTCTACATATAGGATAGAACTGGGTAATAAGGTCTATAAGGTTACTGTTGGACAATTTGATGAGACAGGTCGTGCTGTTGAGATCCCTAGTCTTGGTAAGCCTTCTGGTCTTGTAGGTGAATATAGGATGACTATGATAAGGAAAGGGGATTGGAGTACAATATCATTGGAAGGATGGAAGTATCCAGGTAAATATATGATTGAAAAGGAGATTACTTATGGGACAAGATTACCTATTGGTAGGGGTGAAACAGTTTTTAGTAAATCGTTTGAGGCCTATGGTGTTCCACGAGGGACACCATATATTTTTAGTGTAGAGAGAGTTTATTATGGTAGATCACTTGTTTCAGCTAGCTCGTCTATTGTTAAGCCTGTCGAAATAAGTATTAAGAGGCCCGGCTTGTTTGGAAGATTAAAGTATTGGCTTCAAGGGAAGAAGCCTGTTGCGACAGGAACTTATAGAGCAGTTGGTGAATTTAGATCTGCTATTCTCTTGGGTGAAAAGCTTGAGGCCGGAGGTATAGTAAAGCCTCAGTCATTGGTGAATGTGAATAGGCCTATTAGTACGTTAGTGTTTACCCCCCGGTTAACATATGAATTAGGAGGGGAATTCGCTTTAATGGGTGGATTATCAACAATCAAGACTTCTTCCGAAACAAAGACCGGGTCCAAGAATATATTTACTCAATGGCCTGATAGCCTTTCATTACCTAAGCATGCAGAGGCAATGAAACCCTTTAAATGGACCGAGCGTAAGGAACTATTTAAACCATTAAGTATTTCTCTTGATAAAACTGGTTCGAGAACTCTCGGATTAGTGGCTCCACGGACATCTAGTATTAATAAACAAGCTGCCTTACAAGCTCTCTATGAGATGACGGGATATAGGTCGTTCCCTCGTAGAAGTCCTAGATTATTTGCAAAATATAGTGATATAGATAGACGTTGGAGAACTAAATGGCCATTTAATACTAGATCTAGGAAGAGAGGATATTATGAAGAGGTATATCCTTCTCTCGAGAACCCATTTCTCAAAATCTAGTGTTTACCCCCCGGTTAATGGACCTTGGCCTTTGTCCTAATTTTATGCAGGGTCCATGGAGTTGGACGTTCTGGAGCTGTAGCAGAATCCCAATAGTTGCAGCTTTTATCCGCAGTTTTGAGTATGGTGGTGTCTTTGGCTGCTTGGCATTGGGCTTGGGGTATATTGGGTCTTTGGCTTGCATGGGTTGTTTTGACTTTTCTTTCCTTGCTTACTGGGTTTGTCTGGGGTACTAATCAGTATATTCAGGAGACTATTGAGAATAATACTGTTATTAGTATACCTGATAATTGGAAGAATGTTATTAGCAGTCTTAATAGCTGGTTCACGAGTATATGGAATATTATTGGCCTTATTGTATTTACTGCTTTTACATTCTATATACTTATAAATAGTATGCGTAGAAGAGTTGAAGAATACTATTTCTAGTCCGCATTTCTCTTTCTTGGTGTAGGTGATGGAGAGAAGAGCTATTATAATCTATACTATTCTAACGATTATTACTGCAGCATATATCATATCTCCTAGAGTTATTAATACAGTTTCATCAATACCTAGGCCGGTTGATTGTATTGAGGGTATAAAGGCCTCCTATAATCTTTATGTTATTCGTAATGGTATCATTGTATATAGTGCTTCAGAATATGATCCTTTAACTATTCATTGGCTGAAGGCTGTTGCTAATTATTTGCTTGGTCTCCATGGTTCTGGTCTTAGCTTTACTGTTGAGAGTGGAAGTGTTGTACAGGATATTGATACTGAGTATGGTGGTTTAAATCCTGAGCCCTATATAGAGTTTGGCAGTGGCTCTACTAGTGCTTCTACTAGTGATTATAAGCTTGAGAGTCTTATTGCCCGTGTATCCCCTGATACTGTTAGAGTTGTAGATAGTGGTAGTCAATTTATTGTTGAGTATAATGTTTCATGGACTGTGACTACGGCTTTTCAATTTAGCGAGATAGGATTATCTATAAAAATTGATATTGATCCTGATAGTACGACTAGCTTTGACTATCTCCTAGTTGCTCATAATGTTATTGATCCTGTTTCTGTTGAAGTTGATGATATTATTAATGTTACTTATGTAGTTTATGTGCCTTATACTGAGCCGTTTACCCGTAACTTCTATGCTATATTGATTAATTATTTTCTTGGAGCCTATGGGTCCTTGGATATTGTTGATGTAAATGGTAATAATGTTGTATTTGATACCGGGAGCAATATAGATATGGTCATAGGCATTGGCTCTGCTAGTTCTGGATATGACTTTTCCCGTTATAAATTAAATGCAGAAGCCGCATCAGATAGTGCATCAGTAAATGTAAATGTTACGAATGATTTAATTTCATGTAGGTTCTCAGAGTCTTTTACTTTTGATGAAACAGTAAGTATTAATGAAAACGGATTATTTATAAACACTGATATTGATTCTTCTTCGAATATATTATACTCAAAAATATTAATAGTGTATTGGGTAACGGAGGAATTCTCTGTTATTGCTAATGATGTGTACTATGTATCGTTTACAATAGATCTTCTTATATGGTGATGAACTATGAGAGTGGCTAGAAAAATCATATATGCTTTAACGGCTATCTCGATCCTATTAATGTTTATAGATATACCCTATATTCATACTGCTGGCAGTTATAGAACACCAATTACTATTACAGAACATTCTGGAAATTCATTAACAGATTATCAGGTAAAAATAGAACTTACTTCATCATGGGATGGATGGAGCTATGTAAGTAGTGATGGAGGTGATATCTATTTCTTAGATGCTAATGGCAATCCATTGTACTACTGGATAGAAGAATTCGATTACAGCAACCAAGAAGCAACAATATGG
>CAYZRH010000099.1:0-4052 GCA_964480805.1 uncultured Desulfurococcaceae archaeon | reverse complement strand
ATACATAAACCACAGAAATTAAAGCCTAATGAAAAACGGTGGATCATAAAGTTTAGCAAATTTAGAAAGTATTGTAAAGAGGTCCCTAAAAAGGATCTTATAGATGTAAGGACAGTAAAAAGTAAAAAACCTCTATCTGAATGGCGTATAATAAGGTTAATCTATATAGATGAGCATATTCTTAAAGCTATAAGAAAGAAAGCAGAATGTCTTACACCATCTACAACCATAGTAGTAGAGAAAACTTTAGAGGATAGGCTTAGAGATCTAGAAATACGTATTTCACAAATAGAGAATATTCTTGGGATACCCAAGCTATCACTATCAATTACACATAATTGTGTAGAGCTTATGTTGTTAAAGATAGGTAGAAGTTTAGGATTTAAAGTATATACCCCGGATGCATCAAGAGCTTGTAATAATGTAGAACTGGGTAGTCTAGTTAATATGACTAGAGATGAGCTAGAGGAATTTGCTGGACCAAAATTGTTAGAGCCTTTAAGCTATATTGATGTCATATGGTATGATGAAGGAAGGAGAGAATTTTACGCATTTGAAGTGGTTTTGACCACGGATATGGGTAGATCGCTTGAGAAACTAACTGATGTACTAGGTTTAAGAGCTAAGTTATTTATTGTAGCTGATGAACTACGTAGGAAGGATTTTGATAAAAGAATAAGAAGTTTAGCTTATAGAAGTATTAGAGAACAATGTAGTTTTATCCCAATACCTGAGATCACAAGAATGTATATTTTAACACAACTATGGACACAAGCAGTAAAACAATTGCAACTACCATTTATTAGAGGATAAGAAATAGTACTAAAAAATTATCCATAGAACACTAGCTAGGATAGAAAGTTCAAATACATTAAATATGGATCACATGATAATAGCTAACTAAGTAGTTACTATGAACCTTTGGAGATAGCTGAAACGGATTTAAAGAAAGACTCTTGAGTTAATGTGTTATGAAGAAGTCTCTTTAATAGAGATTCTTTAGAATAATTAATGATATATCTGAAATTTACTAAACTGGCTAAGAATTAATTGGAGTATTTATTAGTAAGGAATAGTGTCTATAGCTATTTGTTTAAACACTATATAGGGAACAGTATTAGTTTAGGTAGTTTCATGTAGGGATATTGTATCTTTCTCTTAACTCTTTCTTTATCCTATATTCATCACTTAGTTTTATCTCTCCTCTTAGTATCTTTAGTAAGACTGTAGTATCTAGAGCTAAGTATTTACATGTTATCAAAGAGTATTTAATTAAATCAGTATCATTAGTCCATATAGGCTTATTTATTTTCATAGCTAGAGCTATGAAAGGCCAATCATCTGGATCGAATAGTTGAGCTATCCCTTTAGCCCTACTCTCATAGTCTTTAATCTTGGAGAAATTAATAATATTTAGCTTTGGTTTAACAAGTTTGTTTAAAAGACTATAGAATAACAACGGACTTATATTCCTACATAACTCTCCCGCATGTTCCTCTAATTCATAAATAGCGTAGTCTATTGTATAAAACACTATATCCTTAAATAGAAATACTCTACGAACTATACCATTTCTTAGAATAATTGATATTATCTTTTGTATCTATTACTAACTCCAGAGACAAAGAATCATCTCTCCAAATTCTTCTCAATTCTCTCTACAATTGCTCTCTTAATCCTTTTGTCAAACTCCATTACTTCTTCTATTGTAAGACCCCTATCTTTTAAAACAGAATCAGCTATAGCTATAAGGACTACTTTCTCAAAAACCTCACTAGACAAGTAATCCATAACAGCTCTCTTAATAATCTCATCACTCTCTATCAAAGCCTTAACCTCTCTAGGTATCTTTAACTTAATAGTAAGTTCAACATATTCACTAGACACCAACCCATACCCAATAATATCTATTTAAAGAATACATCTAATATCATTTACCATCCATACAGAACACTTCATTAAGAGAACTATATTCTCATAATAATTGAAGAAAGACTCTATCTATTGGTAGTAATTAGGTAGTTTAGGTATGCTTTATTTAGAGTGATAGAAGTCATGAAGTTTAACAAAAAGATTAGAGATCTTTTATAGAAAGTCTTCAAAGAAACGTAAAGTATTAGTCTTCAGTCTCTTTAAATTATTAGATGTAAATGAGTATTGTAATTTAAGTACAAGTTAAAGATATCAAGGGATTATTTAAGATAATTTATTGAGGGACTAGTTTTATGACTAAGGTTATCCGTGTACGTTATGAGAAGGGTGTTTTAAAACCATTGGAGAAGCTTGATTTAAAGGAAGGTGAGGAGTTAAGAGTTATTATAGTTGATAAGAGTTTTTATGACCTGGTTGAAGAGTCTGATTTTGAGGCTCAAGAGGATCTTAATAGAATTGTAAGTGAGATTCGTAAACGTGAAAGAAGTATCTATGAGTAATATTATTTTAGATATAACTATTATTGTTAAAAAGCCTACTTCAACTTCTACAATCATCCTCCTTAGAAAATATTGTGTTGAGAGCTTGTTGTGAATATGGTTGTACCTAGTTGTACGTGTTCTCTAGAGAAGATCATGTAGTAGCTCTATATAATACTTATACATAGCTATGTTGTTATTGCTTTTGCTAATCCTGGTGGTGTGTCTATGGTAGTTCTTGACTTCTACCTAGATGGTATGCTATAAGCTGTAGTGGTATAATGGATGCTATTGGTGATAGTACTCTACCAGTCTCTACTGTTTCAACAACTTCTCCATAACCAGTACGACCACTTGTTACCGTGCACTATATAAGCTCTCCTACTCAAAGCCTCCTCTACAACTCTACGATAAAGCTCTTCAACACTCTCTTCAACAGGCTTTATAAACAATAGTGGATAACCTCTCCACAGTAGAACCATAGGGTCATGCCTCAACTCTCCAAGCTGTACACCTTCAGCATGATATATAGCTGCTTCTTTAAACTTTAAAGTAGCCTCAAGTGCTGTTGGATAGTTTATACCACTACTAACAACATATAGATCCCTCCACTCCAATAGCTTAGAAGCTATCTCATCAGCTCTCTTATCAATCCTCTCAATCTCTCTAGCCAGTGTTTTTGAGAAGCCATGAATACTCTTTACAAGCTCATCGAGCCCGCTCCTACTATACGAGCCAGTGTATAAGCCTATACAATCAGTAAGTATCGTTAGTGCTACATGTGTTGATGCACAAGTCTTAGTTGCAGGGTACAGCTATCTCTGGACCAACAACATTAGTCACAACACGTTGTTTAACAAGCCCAATACTATGTACAACAACTCCGCAATCTCCACCAAGAAAAGCTATACTAGCACCATCATAACCTCTATACAAAATCCTTTCTCAAACCATTAAGAACAACTCCACTAGAAACCCTATCCCTACAACACTAAATATACCACCCAAGGATACAATCCACCCAGTAACACATATTCTCTAACTATCTATAAAACTAGAGAAACATAAGGTAGCCAAAGAACCCTCTAATACCTAGAACAACTAGCTCTTCTTAACGTATCTTCTAAAAAGCTCCTCTCTAACAACACTATAGTCTAAACCATTAATTAAAAGCTCTAAACCATATGTATCAACAACAGAGTACCTACCACTCACTAAACCATAAACTATAAGACCCCTATCAATACTCCAAATAGGAATGTTAAGCTTTAAAGCAAGAGCTATAAAAGGAGTATCCTTAGGATCAAACTTATTAGCAATAGTGTATGCTTTATGAACCATATCTCTATAGAAAAACTTGGGTAACACTATAACATTCTCCATAAGCATATACAGAGCTATTTCAAGCACTCTTCTAGAAACACCTTTCTCCATTAACCTATACTCATAGTCTCTAAGGAATTCCTCAATTTCATATAGAGCATAATCAGGGGTGATTAATATGAGATCGTCTATATGAGAATTTATAAAATTTCTAATATAACCCTCCTTAGCTAAGTATCTAATAAGTATACTAGAATTCACGACAACAGATAATCTTCTCCTTTCTTCTCCCAATACTCTCCCCTAAACTTCTCAAAT
>CAYZRH010000098.1:0-4101 GCA_964480805.1 uncultured Desulfurococcaceae archaeon | reverse complement strand
CACAACACACACCACAGCAAAAAGAACACAAAAACACCCACAAAAACCCTAAAAAACCACAAAGAAGAAACTATTACTTACCCTTAATAATACAACAGCCTAAGCATTATAGAATACATACATAATACGGTAGGGAATATAGTAGATAGGAGAGTTAAATAAGCTATTCTAATATAGATTAAAACAAGGGTGTCTACATGGACAATAAGACACTAAAACCTAGGAAGAGACTAGGTAGGATACGTAGAGTTGAAAGAATAGGGAGAATAGTCCCTATAGAAGGTGGAGAAGTTGCCAGTAAAAGTAAGAGTAAAGTTGAAAAGTCTAAGAAATAACGTAGAGTTAACAACCTCTGCTCTACTCAATACAGGTTTTATATCCAACGATCTAGATATACATATTCCACAAAACATAGCTAGAGAGCTAGGGCTATGGCCTCCTCCAGAAAATTCTTTATTAGAAGTACTTGATACACCTGGAGGTAGGATACTTAGCTACTATATCCCTAATGCTGTAGAACTAACTGTTATAACAAATGATCGTTCTTCAAAGAATGTAGTATGTAATGTTATAATATCATTATATGAAGAAGAGGTTCTACTATCAGATGCTGTTATTGAAGAACTTGAAATAGAGATACTGTCTCCAAAAACTGGTTTATGGAGGTTTAGAGGAGAGGAATTTATTAGAAGAGAATAGATTAGCTTTAACAACTAACAGTTCCTAAAAATATGGATTATAGAGTAGTGTATTTATTAAAAACTACTTACTAAAACATTTAGGCTTAGTAATCTCTAGTACATCAAGTTGGTATTCTCCTTTAGATAACAGTCTATCCCATAGCTTTTCAACAACCCTATATACATACTCCTTAGCCTTCTCAACATCAATTGTTAGGATCTTCTTATCTCTCATAAGTATTCTTCCATTAACTATAACTGTATCAACATCTCTACCATTAAACGTGTTAACAATATGCCCGTAGACAGTGTCTTGGTTAACAGGTGTAGGTGGTAGTTCAGGCTTTATAATGATCAAGTCGGCTTTCTTACCAGGCTCTAGACTACCAAGCATGTTGTCTACATGAAACATCTTTGCTACATTAACTGTAGCCATTTCAACTACTTCTAGTGGTGAGAGAATCCTTGGGTCAAGCCTCCAAACCTTATGTATTAGATATGTTGTCCTCATATTCTCAAATACATCAAATATATAGCCATCGTTACCAATACCTACATTAATACTCTTCCTAATCATTTCTGGAACTCTAGGTACACCAACAGCATTCAACATGTTGCTCATAACATTGTGTGCTACATGTGCTCCACTCTTCCTAATAATCTCCAATTCATCATCATTAGCCTGGACTACATGTACGAGAATAACATCTGGACCTAGAAAACCTAGTTTCTCCATCCTCTCTATAGGCCTCATACCATACCTCTCTATACAATGATATACATCTACAAGTCCTTCTTCAGTGTGTATTGACAGTAATGCATTATACTTGTTAGCAACCTCTCTAGCCAGGATAAACAAGTCATCTGATACTGTAAAGCTAGCATGTAGATAGATAGCCCCCTTAACAAGCTTCTCTGGATCAAAGTTATTCTTCTTAATAAACCTCTCATTCTCTCTAACACCCCGCACACCCTCTTCAATACTCCTCCTCTGTGTTGCTTCAAAAGACAATATACCACGAATACCTACCTCGTTAACAGCTTTCTCCATATAATCAAGAACACCATCTATAGCATTAGGACTACTAATGTTGTCAAAAAACATTGTTGTACCAGTACGTAGAAAGTCTATAGAACCAATTAAAGCAGCAGCATAAGCATCCTCATAACCCAACAATACATCAAGAGCCCACCAAATCCTCTGAAGATTCTGCATAAAATCAGTCGGCGGCTCGATCCTAGCAAACCATGGACTAGCCCGCAGTAGCTCTCCATAAAAGTGTGTATGAGCACATAGGAAACTAGGCATAACAACTCCACGGCCAGCATCAATAGTTTCTTCAGCAACATACCTACCACAAGGATCTCCTCTACCTACATCAACTATCCTATCACCATCAATAGCTACATAGCCTTCACTATAAACTCTCCTCATACTATCCATTGTAACAATAAGACCATTCTTTACTAGAATAGATACTTTCTCAACCAAGAACACACCACCAACTATAGACATCTACATATAATAGATTATTAGTGCCCAAAATAATATGAGTTACCTTAAACACTTCTATAGAGAATATACTAGACTCTATAACATGTAGAACAAAAATATAGAATATGAAGACCACTAATAGTAAGGCTATACTTATATAATGTCCGCAAATAAGGCGTATATCATTACATATAAGCTTAAGAGAAGAATGTGTATAGAGATGCTTAGCACTAAGTATATGCTATTAAGCTCAATATGGATTAGTGAAGCCCTTCTTAATTCTTGAAGTACACTCTTATCCAATATAGAAGCTTATAGATCCTTTAATAAACTCCTATATTAATAATGGAGTATGAATACAAACACAAAGTAGATATATCTAGTATGTAGGTAGAATCATGTAGTAGTATAGATTACAGTATCTCATGGCCCTAAAGTTATATAGAAATAGAGGTGATTACTCTCTGAAACATGTCCTCTATAAGTTATTAGCTATTTCTATAATATTCACTCTATTCCTTAACCATATCATGTTCATTAATATAGTATATAGTTTAGAAGATAGCATTAGTAATAATACCCTTAGGCTTCATAAACCTATTGAAATTATTGGTGATGAAGCCTTTATACCAGAAAACGGTGTTGTAGCTGGTTCAGGAACACTAGAGGATCCCTATATTATAGAAGGATGGGAGATAGATGCTACAGGACATGAATGTGGAGTATATATTAGTCATACAACTGTATACTTCATAATAAGAAACTGTAGAATATATGGTTCAAGATATTCTGGAATATACCTAATAAATGTATCACATGGTTTAGTATCAAATAATGTTTTAGAGAACAATGGTAATGGTATAAGTCTTGATAGGTTAAGTAATGTAACTATATATAAAAATTTTATAAAGAAAGCCCGTAGTTTCGGCATCTATCTCTATCACTCAAGAAACAACGCTATCTATAACAACATTATAGAAAAATCATCTATAGCTGGTATTGGCCTCGAAGATTCAAGTAATAATACGGTCTACAACAATATTATAAGAAACAACGATTTTGGCATAGTCTTTTTCGGAATATACCATACCTCATGCAATAATACAATATATAGGAATATTATAGAGAATAACAATTATGGAATCAGCTTTACAGAAATAAGTAATAATACAATCTACAATAATGCTTTCATTAATAATAAACAACAAGTCTATAGTTATAAATCTATTAACACATGGGATCATGGATACCTTATTGGAGGTAACTATTGGAGTGACTATAACGGAACTGATCAGTATAGTGGGTTGTATCAAAATGAAGCTGGTAGTGATGGTATAGGTGATACACCCTACCCTATACAAGATCAAGTTTATGGAAACCAGTATGACCATTACCCACTTATGAAACCAGTTAATATAACAATATGTACTAGCTATATAGCTTGGCTAAACGCTACATTTAACTATATAGACAATATTGTCACTTATAATTGGAGTATAAACATACTATACGATACTGGTTTATGGACAGTAGTACTCCATGGATATAGTGTAAATAAAACATTTATAGTCAACATCTCTAAAACACCAGCATCAATAGATCTGTCCTTCTCAGAGCAAATAAGTGAATACAATATCGAGTATCCTTGGTGTATAGAACTATATAATAAAAACAATACATTAGTTGATAGAAAATGCAGTACATTCAAAATAGAAAAACCTATAACAACTACTATACAAAACACTACAACACCTACAACAATAGAAACCGTAGAAACATCCACAAATACAACAACAATAACTGCTAGTAAAACAACTACTGAACCAGGAGTACAGTATACACCACTATTAATAATATTAGTATTAGTAATGGCTATAGTAGTAGCTATCTATATGATATGGAGAAGATAGCTAAATACTATAATAG
>CAYZRH010000097.1:0-4173 GCA_964480805.1 uncultured Desulfurococcaceae archaeon | reverse complement strand
CCACGCAGGCCTACGCCATCGGGTTTCTCACTTAGAGGTCCTGAGCCCGACCCCTTTGACCAGGCTCGGGCACCCCCGCTTCTCTTTGTATAGCTTGTTGTTTCTCTGTTTTTATCTTTATATTCCTTGGTTTCTATTATTTATGTTTGAGGTTTAGGGCTATGGGTTATGGGTATATTGCTTATTTGTTAATACTTCTTGGTGTAATACTTATTGGTATTGAGATCGCTACTCCCGGGTTCTTTATAGCTGTACCGGGGACTATTGCTATAATCTATGGTTTTGCTATACTCTTGTTTCCATGGCTTCTTGAGACGTGGTGGGGTCCATGGATTCTCCTCTTAATGGTTTTCCCTATAGGCTTTATAACATACCGTATATACCGTAGACTCTCTCCTCCAGCACCACCTGTTACTGAGAGTTATGAAGGACTTATTGGTAAGAGAGGGGTTGTTGTAGAGACTGTTAAGCCAGATAGTCTTGATGGTAAGGTTAGGATTGGAAGTGATGTATGGTCTGCTACTTCTAGAGAAGTTATAGAAGCTGGTTCTAGAGTTGTTGTAGTTGGTGTTGAAGGTGTACACTTGATTGTAGAGAGGGTTGGAGAGGAAGTTAAGGGTTAAATATTCTCATTACATATAGGCTATTAGAAGGGTACTGGTTTTAGGAAATGGGTGTGCTGGAATGGATCCTCTTACAATATTCCTATCCATACTCATGGCTATTATCATAGTATTGATTATTTCTAAAGGAATAGTTGTTATAAAGCCGTGGGAGGTAGGTATATATGTTCGTTTAGGGAGATTCGTTGGTATACTTAGACCAGGTGTACACTGGGTTCCACCATTCATTAGTGTTGTTGATAGAATGGATCTTAGGACACAAGTTGTTGATGTACCGAGACAGGATGTTATAACACGTGATAACTCTCCAGTAACTGTTGATGCTATAGTCTACTTTAGAGTAGTCGATCCTAGGAAAGCCTATTTTGAGGTAACAGATTATCGTCAAGCAGTTATAGCTCTTGCTCAGACAACTCTACGTAGCGTTATCGGTGATATGGAGCTTGACGAGATCCTATACAACCGTACAGCTATAAACACTAAGCTACGCCAAATACTTGATGAAGCAACTGATAAATGGGGTGTACGTGTAGAGACTGTTGAGATACGTGAAGTTGAGCCTAGTCCTACAGTTAAACGTGCTATGGAGGAACAGACTAGTGCAGAGCGTATGAGGAGAGCATCTATCCTACGTGCTGATGGAGAGAAACGTGCTGCTATACTAAAAGCAGAGGGTGAAAAGACCGCACAGATCCTTAGAGCTGAAGGTGAACGTATATCAGCTATACTACGTGCAGAAGGTGAGAGACTAGCAACTATACTGCGTGCTCAAGGTGAAGCACAGAGACTACGTGTACTAGCTCTTGGAGCAGCTAGTCTACACAGCCACGCACTAACAGCTATGAGCCTAGGTACACTAGAGAAGATGGCTGATGGGAAAGCTACAAAGATCATAGTGCCATTCGAGATCACTAGACTAGTAGAAGCTATAGCAGGCTATGTCGGTAAAGGAGTGCGTGAGCCACAAGTCAAGGAAGTAGATATAGAGAGACTAATCAAGCTAGTAGGAAAGCCGGAAGAAGTACTAGGAACCATACCAAGCTATGAAGAACTATCAATAGAAGTAAAGAAAGCACTAGAAGAAGCAAAAAAGACAAAACTAAAACCAGGAGAACCAGCAAAAGAAGCAGAGGAAATACTAAAACAAATAGAAAAGGAGAAGTAGCGCCGGGGGCGGGATTTGAACCCGCGCACCCCAGTCAGAGGGGCAGTGGGTCTCCAGCTATATAGCCGGGAAAGGGGTCTCGAGCCCACCCCCTTAAACCACTCGGGCACCCCGGCTTTCTAGAAAAAATATTTCTCTTTTAGGGTATCTTATCTCTTATCTTCATCTGTAGAGAATGGTTGTTGGTGCGGCGGCCGGGATTTGAACCCGGGGTCTCCGGCGTTCTACGTTTTTGGCATCAGCCTTGGCAGGCCGGCGTCCTAGTCCAGGCTAGACGACCGCCGCTTATCCTTCTATTCTCTAGTGTTTATGCTGGGATTTATTGTTTTCTCTTAGTCTCTATCTGTTTTCTTGTTTTAAGCTTTATTTCTGCTATCTTCTTTGCTCTTCTAGCTAGTTCTCTTAGTATATCGTTTTTTGTTATAGTACTTACTATGTCTCTTTCACTACTTAGTACTGGTAGCCCGTTTAGCCTTGCTTTAACCATTTCATCTACTGCTTTAGAGGCTGGTGTAGCTGGTTCTAGGTATCTCTTATAGGGTGTCATTACATCTATTGCTAGCAATGGCGTGATCTTTACATACCTTCCTTTACGGGCAGCTCCTTTAACAAGCTTTCTAACCCATATAAGCCTCCTACTCCTAACCCCTGTCTTAGTGTCTTCAAAAGCTATGAATGGCAACTTGTTTGCAGAGACTACGCCATGGACTACGCCATCATATACTGTTAGTGCATCAAGATATAGTGTCTTCATCTTACTAACAACATGGTGTAGGCTATGGAATGGGTTTACACAAGCTATCCTACCAGGTAGTATAAGGTTTTCAACAAACAAGTCTTTCAAGAAGTCTCTAGAAGCTTTAACAACTTCATCCTTAGTTATAAAACCAGCTAGCTCTCCATTCTCATCAACAACTACTACAACTTCTGCTTCAGAACTAGCCATAACCAGGGCTATGTCTTCTAGAGGAGTATCTACTTCAACACGTGGTATATTACGTGTCATTATATAGTCTATAAAGTATCTATCCTTAACCCTCCTCCTCCACAATGCACCTCTAATACCTATAGCGTGAAGCATATTCCATTTAGACACTAAGCCAACAATCTCCCCCTTCTCATCAACAACAAGTAGATAGTCTATTCTACGGCGAAGCATCTCCTTACGAGCATGTTCTACAGTATCATTAACAGTTATAGCAGGGAGTTCTTTAACAAGAATATCCTTAGCAACAACACCAGTATAGAAGGGCTTCTCAACAACACGTGAAACAAGTACTTGAGACAAAACCTTCTCTCTACTAACAAACACAACACGCTCCTCACGAGCAACAGGTACTGGCAAAACCTTAGCAACAGGTACGGGTACACGTCCAGGCTTAGCACCTTCTAGATAAGCTCTAACAACATCCTCATAAGTCACCACTCCAACAACTCTACCATCCTTATCAATAACTGGTACTAATGGAATGTCTTGTTCAGCCATAACCTTAGCAACAGCCTCTATAGGCATGTCATATGAAGCAACCATTACACCACGAAGCATTATACGTTGAACCTTAGCTGGTGATGCAAAGCCATGCTCGCTTTCACGGTGTAGGAACCAGCGGTTACTGTTAAGAAACTCTCTATAAGTGACTATACCCATAGGTATCCATTCACTATCACTACGTACTGCTACAACACCTGGTAGTCCATGGTATACTATACGGCTCCAAACCTTGTTAACACGATCCCTCCATGATATAATGTATTTCTCTAAACCATCTACAGTCATTACTTCAGAAACAGTTTCAGCTAACGGTTTATAGCCTGTCTTTATCAAGTAGTTTAGTATATCATTATATGTCACTACACCAATAAGCTTCATATTCTCCAAACTATCTACAACTGGTGCTCCAACAACACGGTGCATACGTAGTTTATAAAATGCTTCACCAATATCATTGTCTTGTACTAGTATAGGGTATTCTCTAAGAGCATCACCAACTCTTATACTAGTATAGTGGCTTGTTGGTAGAATAAGCTCAATAGGAGTTAGAAAACCAGTAACTCTATCTTCGTAAATACTCTTAAGAACAGGTATAACTTCTCCACCACACTTTCTAACATCAATTCTAACACTAGTTAATAACAAATCCCTCCTATACAAGACTAGTCTAGGCTTTCTAGCAATCTCCCAAATCCTCATACACAGAACACCCAACAAACCTCTAATACAAACCAATAAGTTACCTCTTAAGTAATCTATCTAGTTTAAGAGAATAATAAAACATATTATCAAGAACCAAGTAGGTATAAATGGTAAAAAATAAGAAACCCAACTAGACTATAATCTATAAAGGTTGCCGCCGTAGTATAGCCCGGTCAAGTATGCGGGCCTTT
>CAYZRH010000096.1:0-4233 GCA_964480805.1 uncultured Desulfurococcaceae archaeon | reverse complement strand
CCGCCGCCCCGCCCGCTCCTGCTCGCACTCTCCGAAAATCGCCAGCTATGTCTTTTTTTCGCTGAAAGCAGGCAGCAGAAAGCTCAGCACCCTTGCCCAACATCATAGCTCAGCGCGTCCTGTATTCATCATACCTAAATTTCCTATGGAGAAAGAAAGGTATATTATATTATCATAGGGTTACCCAAAATAATTATACTTACCTTTTTTACATAAGTATACTTATTGTGAGTAACCCTAACAACATACCCTAATTTCCGTATGATAATATCCTATAGGGAAAAATATTTATACTACCTATGTATTGTAACTATAATGGGTAACAAGGGAGGTAGAAAATAATGGCCAAGTACACCTTAATCCTGCCAGATGAGCTTTACATAAAAGTGGTAAAAATAGCCAGTGAAGAAGGCATAAGCGTAGGTAAATTACTCAACAAGATCATAAAAGCCTGGGTAGATGCCTATGAGAAGGAAAAGGCAAAGTAAAAGCAAAATTGCAAAAATAGCAGATGAAGCTCTCCAGGCAATAAAGCAATATCAATATACTACTAAGATTAAGGAATATATACCAATAGTTATAACCAGAGATTTAGAGCTATTTTATGTAAAAGCATCTCCAAAAGGCTACTATTTATGCAAAACAAGCGATCCTGTATGCTTTTTCTGCAAGCAAGCATTAACAGAAGTTTGCTATGTAATAGTAGCATGGGATGATCAAAGTAAAGTAAAGGCAGTAGTAACAGCGTGCCATGATTGCGTTGAAGAAAGGAACAAAGACAGAAACTTTATATGGTGTAATTACTTTATTGCAAACTCTGTTGCCCAATACTCTGCTAAAATAAAGAAAATATGAGGAGGTGGTGTGGATGGAAGTAGAGTTGACAGATCTTGAATTTGAAATCATAAAGAGGGCTTTGAAAAATTTTTTGCTAACGCACAAGCTGACAAAAGAAGAATATGCAGCCCTGGTTAGCGCAGAAGAGAAAATAACAGCCTTGTACCTGGGGGTGGAGAAAGTTGATTAAGAAAGCTACACCTTTAGATACGGAAACTGCAAAGAAAACATTAAAAAAGCTAATAGATAAGGCTTTGGAAGGAGAAAATACAGTAGCAGCAGTAGTTATTGTAAGCACAAATCTGGAAAGAGGACAGATATTTTTCCACAACATAAAGAGTGTAGGTGATCTTTTACTAGTGCAATTAGAGCTTATAAACCAAGTTATGATGGCGGGAAAAGGGCATATGAGACTGTTAGAAGGTGGTAAGGATGATACCCGTTAAGCTTGATGAGTATAAGGCTGTAAAGGTGTACTACCAGGACAGAACAGTCGACTACATTGATTTAGAAAAATATGATGTTATAGGGCTTGGTGATGACATCCTGGTTATTGGTAAGCAAACTAAAGTTATACACCAAATCCCTCAAGCTAATGTCAAGAAAATAGTTTACATACCTAAACCAAAAGAGAAGGAGGCTGGTAAAGGTGGAGATGTCAAAACACGAAGAAAAGCTAAGGCTACTGTCTGAATGGATAGATATAAGGATAGCACACGGAAAAGGAAGAGTAGAGGAGTTGCTGGCTGATATAACTAACATGGTGCAGCGTATAGAAACTTATCTTAAGGCAGGGAGAGAGCAAACTGCATACTTACGCACTAAGGAGTTAGCGGCTATGGTATTAGATTTGGTGGCATATATGCAAGGCTACTATATGCTAAAACGCTTGAGAAAAGAAAATGAGGTGTAGCAAATGGAAAAGTTTGAAGTTGTTGAGCTACCAATAGATCAAATTGAGATACCAAAAGATAGAGTTTCATCATACATGGATCCAGAAGAGCTTAAGGCATTAGAGGAAAGCATTTCACGCTTTGGTATAGCCTTTGAGCCTATTGTAATAGAAAAGGATGGTAAATATATCCTGGTAGCTGGTAAAAATAGGCTAGAGACTGCAAAAAAGCTAGGGCATCAAAAAATAAGATGCAAGGTTTTCAAGGGAACTGAGCATGAAGCTATTTTGTTACATCTTGCAGAGAATGCAGCAAAGGGTAGAATATCAGCGCTTGAGTTGTATAACTATGTTGTAAAGCTAATAGAGGAAAAAGGAATGTCAGTTAAAGATATAGCTAGAGTAACAGGGCTTTCTGAAAGCAAAATAAGGACAGCTTTACAAATTGGTAGGCTTGAAGATCCTATAAAGGAAGCGCTAATGAGGGACGAAATTAAGGAAGGTCATGCGAAATTGTTGGCTAGAATTCACGATGAAGAAGCCCGTAAGGATGTATTTGAGAAAATCTTAGAGTACGGCCTTACTGTTGAAGAGGCAGAAGCATACTATAAACATGGCTGGCTACAGGAATGCGATATGTGTCATAAGCAAGGAGTTCAGTTAAACAAGCTATTCGAAGGAACGCCCAATGAAATTTTCGTTTGCGATGAATGCCTTAAGAAGTATTACCCAAATATAGCCAAATTGAAAGAAGCTAGAGAGGAGATGTTAAAAAAGATGCTGGAAGAGGGAGAGATACCTGCTGATATATCAGTAGATCAATTTAGATGTTCTATGTGCAAGCAATTACATCCTTTGGCAGGGCAAGCCTTAGTTAACTACTGCAAAAGCTGTAATGCCAAACTTTTGCGATTGCTTGATCAGCTAGAAGTAAATTTAGGGAAGAAGCTACACGAACTAAAGCCTGAAGAAATAGATAGATTAGTTATAAAGCTGGTGTGAAAATGATGGAGGACGAAGATATACCTATTATAATCCAGATAGGAGAAGATGATAGGTATTACCCAGAGGAAGAAATAGAGCTAGAAAGCTTGCAGGGTCTTGAGCAAAAAATTGCTGAAATAATAAACAAGCTAAGGAAGGAAGGCAAGAAAGTTCTTGGTGTTACAACAGTTATCATCTATCAGCTATAAAAGATAGCGAAAGTATAAATTAACTTGCCTTTCCTTGCTCTTCCATTATTTTTTTCTCAATTTGTATTATAATATCTGCATCCTCTTCTGAATAACCAAGCTCTAATAGCTTCTCCCTAAACTTATCAAAATCAATTATACCCATCCTTAAAGCTCTCCTCAATGTACCAAGTGGGATTTTTCTAGCTCTCTTTCTCTCCAGCTTCTGGAAGGTTTCCACAAACCTTTTCTTACGCTCTATAACCTCAGAGCGTAGGCCTAAATCTCTTAGGGCTTTCTCAAGGTCATCCAGGCTAATCTTACCCTGGATAGCAGCTTTAATATAATAATTTAATAACTCTTTCTTCTCCTCAAGCTCATATCGCCACTCAGCCCACTTAAGCGTAGCCTGGATAGTATGTTTAGCAAATCCCAATTCGTTTAGTATTTCCTGTAGCTTATCTTGGGTAAGGAAACCTTCTTTGTACAATTGCATGAGAGCAGAACGGACACGATTAAGCTCATCTCTAAGCTGGTTTTGTATATAGGCTTTTGCCATGCGATCTATCCAATCTGGATGAAATCCACGAGCTGCCAGGAAGGCTTTTAGCTCTTTCTCATTTATGAACCCCCATTCATAAAGCCAGCGTATATCAATCTTGTCTGGCAGGTGATAGCTCAGTTCTTCCCAGTAAACCCTAAAGACAGGACTTAAGTCTGCCAGCCTCTGCAAGAATCTAAATGCTTCTAAGGCATCTTTAGTTACCCCAGCCTCTACGGCTTTCTTATAATCAGTATAGTTGGATTTAAGGAAAGCATAAGCTGATTGTCTCCAGAAGTATTCTCTAGCCTGCTCAAAGGTAGGAATTTGCCAGTGATTCCACCAATACATATTTGCCCATTCCTTAGAATAACCATGATAAGCTATATACTTAGCAAACTCTTTTGGCGCTTCTCTCATCATTTTGTAGTATTTTCTAGCATCAGCCTCTGGAACTCCAGCTTTGCTAATCTCTTTGACATATTCATCCTCTGGTGTAAAGTATTCCCTTACTACTGCAGTAACAAGATCGCTAGGGCTGGGAATCAAAGGTGTATATTTAGCAGCCCAGTAATACTCCAGCTTTTTCTCAATTCCGTATTTGTAGGGTAATTCAAACACAGGGCTGACATATTTGCTAATTCCAATGTATGCCAGGATTGTTTTAATTATGTCTCTAAAGCCCCACTCTTTGGTAGGATGCGAAGCATCTGCCGCTGCTCCAGCAGCTTCTGCTGCTGCACTTGTAGCCAAAGCCTTCATAGCTATGTCAAGGGCTGCTGGCGGAACTT
>CAYZRH010000095.1:0-4462 GCA_964480805.1 uncultured Desulfurococcaceae archaeon | reverse complement strand
TCTCTTAACATAAATAGTAGTTTGATGAGATCCTCTACAGGGATCCTTAGAATAGTTTCTTTCTTCTCATTCCTAATAACGAAGTATCTATAGACCTTCCTGGAGCCATTAACCTTCTTTATATCACGTTTGATGTAAGCGTGTAAATTCACTCCCCTCATTAGACCCCTCTTCAAAACTTTATCACCCTACATAGATTCTTAAATGGGGGGCGACATAAACAATGGCCTGGGGAGCGAAAGATCGATCCTCTAACCACCATTTCCACTCCACCCATAGAATACATGGGCGAACAACTATAAACAACACCACAAATTTGCCCGCATAATCACCTCTAGGTAGAAAGTGTTTCGCCTCTCTCTTCTATGGGGTGATAGGGTGTATAGGGGTTTAGCCGTAGCTCTAGCCATAATCCTAGTCCTCTCGACTATGCCTTCCATGGCTGCTAGTGAGCCTGCGGCTTATGTTTTGGTCGAGGATGTCACTGGTAGGGTGTGGGGTTATAGTGATGTAGAGAAGCTCCTTAATACCTCCTCTTATAATGGCTATAACATTGGTGATTACTTCTATATAGTGTTTGATAATGATACAGTGCTTAGTCTACATGACATGGTTGATTACGAGGGGTTTGCTGCTTTCAAGATAACACCTGGTGTGCATACATACCATATACAGTGGTTTGGCTATAGACAAGCTGGTAGGATGTATTTCCAGCCAGGACCCAACTACTTGAAGCTAGAGACAGCACCCTTCCTACCAATACAGTATGAATGGAGCGATGTTAGTGTATGGAAGCCTTATCAAGGTAGTGATGGTGTAGGTCTTGTGACACGTGATGGTTTGTTTAAGATTGTTTTTAGGAAGGGGCAGGCATGGATTAATGTTACATACTATGATGCATACCAGGGTGTTGTATATGATGCTTTCACAGTTGAAGTAAATGATTATCCATGGACTTTCCACTTGGATCACTTTGGTAGCTATGAGGAGAAGAAGGAGGCTGGCTGGGCTTGGTTTGCAACTGATATAATGCACTTGTATGAGGAGGCGAAGATCACAAGACTCCATGGATTATTGAGGCTTACATACCTTGTATTAATTACAAAGAATAAGGCTGCTTTAGATGCTCTTAATAGTTTTACAAAGGGTTTTATATACGGTTTTAAGGCATTCATAGATCTTTCTCAAGGGAATATAGTATCATACTTTAGTGATGTATGGGAGAATATAGTTGCACAATATGATATATTTACAAGCTACTATGTATGCAAGTTCGGTCATAACCTAGACCAAGTAGGATACTTTATAGTCTTTGACGTCTTTGCGTCTCCAACAAGAGTGCTAGTTGCTGCAACAGCGTATAACTATACAGCTACATGGAGTAATGTAAGAAACGAGTATATAACAGAAGTTGATCAGATGAAGGTTGAGTCTGCTACAGCTTTCTACTATAACAATACTGTAGTGAAGATGTATAGTGTATATGGTGGTCTAGTTAGATCCTTTATAACTGGTGAATATATAGAACAACATCTTTCTGGCGATGCAGGACAAGCTACTGTGAAACTAGTATCAGGCACTATTTATGATAAAACAAGTACACAAATGACTATCCCGTTTTCATATAGATTCCTAGTTGATGACATAAGTAGGTATGGAGGCTATGTATGGTTTAGAACAACACTATATGGATACATAGATGGTGATGCACAGCAAAATGTTGTAATAAACCTCTCATCAAGAATATTGATTAATATAGACTTCTCTAGTACCTATGATGCAAACATGCTATACTATGATCTTCTTGGTAGAGGCTATAGTGTCTCTGTTAGTGGTACAAGAGTAACAGTACTATTTACTGACGAGTACTATAGGTATTATGAATGGATAGGCGATCCACATATTGAGAAAACATTAGATGTTACTAGAAGAATCGATCTTGACAAAATATTTATACATGCACCCCATACCCATGCAACAATATCATTCCAGCTATATTCTAGAGTACTTGTAAAACGTACGTATGGAGCATATACTGTCTTAAAAGCGAGAATATCAAAACCAGCTATCCTACTACTATTTACACCAAGGATA
This sequence comes from uncultured Desulfurococcaceae archaeon, assembly GCA_964480805.1. Taxonomy (GTDB): domain Archaea; phylum Thermoproteota; class Thermoprotei_A; order Sulfolobales; family Desulfurococcaceae; genus CAYZRH01. Next base: position 2,368 of record CAYZRH010000095.1, on the reverse strand, counting down.
AACCCTATCACTCTAGAAATGTACACTGGAAACTATACTAGGATAAACAGTGCTTATGCAGTACAGTTATTGATACTAAACAAGTCTATAGACAACAAGTTCTATGTACCAAGCTACTACCTATTCAGCAACCCACCTAAGAGGCCAGTTGTTGTCGACAGGGATATATACTACGACAACGATTCTGGAGTAGTCCATATAGTATACGTACTCATAGACAAGGAGATCCTGGTGAACAAGAGTATATGGAGTATAACCTATGAAGGTACGACAGACTACTACACGTACAATTGCACAACCCATATAGACCCAGTATTCGAGGACACTATAATCTCTATGTACGACCTAGCGTCAATGAGCTTCCTAAAACTAGACCTAGAGTTCCTAATACCGCTATTAGCTCCAGCAGTTCCTCCAGGCAAGTACGGTATACCAACATATATATGGGATCCAAACGGGGGTAAATGGTGGTATATATACGACTACTATACAATTACTAAGTTGATCGAGGAGCATAGGACTAGGTCAACACTAGAACAATGGGAGGATGCGTGGAATGATTTTGTGAATAAGTATTTTGGCTGGCTAGGCTTGATAGACAGGTACTGGCCACTTATAGCTGCTGCTCTGGTAGGCTTCTTTATCCTGGTAGTCTTAGTGTTGTTAGCTAATCTCGCTGGAGCTGTACGTGGTACAAGAATTGTAGTATCTACTAGAAGATAGACTACTATCGCCTCTTTTTCCTATGGGTGGAGAATGTGAAGTCTATAGCTGTGTCTATGGTTGTTGTCTCTATGCTCTTGCTATCTAGTCTATTCATAGCTTCTGGTTATGAAGCTAGTGGTGATATTGAGGTTATTAGCTATACTAGTGAACCCTATGATGGGGGGTGGAGGATTGAAGCACTACTAAGGTATAATAGTTATAACGTATATAATGTCACAATTATTGTAGATGATATAGCTTTAACACCTCTTGAGGAGCTCAACATAACTCTATACCATAATGTAACCGTATGGCATGACATAGAGTTTAATGCTCCAAGTATTGGATGGAGCATAGATTTAAGTGATCTAGATAGTGGTGAGAAACTAGTCATTAAATGGTGGGAGGGTAGGTACAACTACTGGATACCCCCGATTACAGAGGTTCTTGGTAGGAGAAGCTTTAAGCTATGTATAACTCTTGGTTCACAATATCAGCCAAGTGGAGTAGAGTTCCCTAAAGCACTAAACATAACATTCTACATACCACTAGAGTGGAATGAAACAGTTATTGATAGTTCTAGACTGGAGGCTTGGTACTTATTTAATATTGATCTAATGTACTGTAAGGGGCCTTGGTGTCCACAGCGTTTCTATAACCCTGTCTACAAGCTATATGTTAATGGTAGCATGGTTAGTGCTCGTGACTATACGCCACAGTTCTCCTATGGCTACTACTTCTTTAGAGAGCCAGTTGGTAAGACCTATAACTTTACTGTAGTTGTAGAGAGGATGAATAGTCTACCTAATATGACTATACATAGAGTTATTGAGTATATAGTAAAGCTACCTCCTGGAGAGGGAGAGCCTTCTCCGTTTATGAAAGTTAATAGTGGTTATAGTAGTGGATACTATACATACATGGTACAAATGGAGTATGGATGGTTTGATAACGGTGGTACTGGAATCAGCGATCTACTTTATAGATACTATAGAGATACAGTGTTAGAGATACTTGTTAGAGCCAATACTACACTACTACTAGGTAATGGAGAAGAGTTTATAGAAGAAACCTTTAACCTAAGTCTAGGAGAGGATGGAGAAGCACTGCTTTATCTTAGAAGTCTAGAGCCAGCTGAGATAAATATAACACTACTGAGAGCATACTATAACAACACTATAACAAGCTATAACTTGACAAAGACAATACATGTAAGAGACAAACAACCATCAATAACAATACTTCTAAACAACACGGTAGTTAGAGTAAATGCAAAACCAGTTGAAGTCGTAGAAGACAAGATCAAGTACATGATAGAAGTTGAGAGACCATGTAATGCCGTAGTTATCTTAACTATAAGAGCACCTAGTAGAAACGACTGTATAGAAGTTCCTTCTCTTAACCTAAGCGGTTATGGAGAAGTCAATATTACTCTTGGAAACAACACAGTCTACTATGATACACTACTACCTATAGCTCTAGAGTCTACAACTACTGATACACTAGAGATCATTAGTACAGCTACTAACCTAACCATAGAGGTTAGTGAAGTAATTGTTAATGGAACAACGTATGTGGTAAACCAGGCTATAAGTGTAGCAACTAGCCCCTCTATAACCTACTATATACACAGGTACTGGTTATGGATACTGCTAGCTCCATT
>CAYZRH010000094.1:0-4546 GCA_964480805.1 uncultured Desulfurococcaceae archaeon | reverse complement strand
CAACACGTCATGGCTGTGGCTTATACCTTTAGCCATAGTTGTTCTAGTCATCCTAGCTGCTGTTTCTTCAAGGAATCGCCGTAGGTTCTAGTGGGGGGATGGAGTAGTGTATAAGAGGTTGGCGGCTATAGTACTAGCTATAGTCCTTGTATTGTCTAGTACTGTATACGCTGCTGATGTAACAATACATGTCTATAGGGATGGAGAACCAGTAAAGAACGCTGTTGTTGAGCTGTATAGGAATGGGACACTAGTAGCTAGACGTACAACAAATGTTAACGGCACAGTCTATGTATACAATATACAAGGAGGAGACTATACGATATATGTCTACGTCAATGGCTCAGTATACCGTTTCGACAAGACTATAGATGAAAACACTACAGAGCTCAACTTATCATTAAGCGGACTAGAGGGTGTAAAGGCTAGTGCTAGGACATGGCTTAACAACTACTTGGTACTAGGAGGACTAGTAGCTGCTTTTGTGTTTGGACTAGCAATCGCCTATGGGTTAAGTGGGAGGAGGGTTCCTAAGAGGAGGAGGTGAGAGGGGCTGTGAAGCAGAACATTAGTAGTCTACTAGGCTTCATATTCTTCATACTAGTAATAGTAGCTGCCACAACAGCCTACATAACATACAAGAACCCAGACACTAAGGAAGTGTTGTTCTGGAGCCTAATAGGATTGATAGCAATCTTCCTAGTAGCAGTCTTCTTCTTTGGAGGAATAAACCTGCCAACCCCAAGGAGAACACGTAACATGCTGTTAAAAACAATAGCTCTAACACCATAACAGCCTCCATAAACAGTCTCTAAACACAAACTGTTTTTCCACCCACTATACTATCGTATTCCAAATCTGGGATATGGTGTAGTATTCTATGACAATAGAGGTTTGTCCAAGATGTGGACGGGTAATTGCTGGGTATAGTATTGAGGAGCGTGGTGGTAGGAAGTATGTATATGCAGTACATTATGTAAGAGATAAACGTGGTAGGAAGAAGACTAGGAAATGCTATCTAGGTCCATTAACATACTATGAGTATGTCTCTAGACTCCACACCCGTGAAGGACTATTGTTTAAAGGACTCCACGATAGACACAGGCTTATAGAGTATCTAGAAGCTATAGCCTATAGCTTAAAACATGTAAAACCAAGAACAGCAGATCCACGTGTACTAATGAGGATAGCTAAGACACTAAAAACTATAGCCAACGAGCTAGAAAGAATAGCTAGAGAGGTGAAACACAAGTGAACACCAAGAACAAGAAACTAGAGAAACACATCAAGAGATACTATAAGCTAGTAGAAGAACTAGAAAAACAAATACAAGAACTAAAGAAAACCACCCAGAAACACGCAAGATAAAAACAATATAGATAGGAGACATTTATAGAGATAAACACTTACACCATATTACAAATTTGGAATATGACTAAATGTATATCGTGTGTCTTGGGTTTATGACTTTTATGGGTTGTGGTATGGGCTATGTTGTATTCCAAATTTGGAATAAAGCTAAGTCTTTGTTATAAATAATCCTTTTCTACCGTCTACTTCCTTGTATTCTATTATTAGGGTGTCTCCTTTCTTCCATTGGAGTATTTCTTCTACTAGTCGTTTAGGGAGTGTTATAATGTAGCTCTTGTATTCTTTTCCAGTCTGTTTTACCTGGAGTTTTACTACACTCATTCTTCCACCTAATAAGTACTTATGAAGAACATAAACTATTTAAGCTATTTCCTATTAATAAGTACTTTAGAAGTACCTAATAGGTGTATAACATGTACTCCAAGAAAGAACCCTACATAAAGCGTCTTGGTCAGAGAGAACTCTTAGAAGCTATTCTAGAGGCTATTGATAAGAGCAAGAGTACTGAGGAGTTGAAAGATAGGTTACAGAGAATGCTTGTTGAGATCGAGGAAGAGCTTAGAGCCTACACCAGGGAAAACGATCCAATTTATAGAGCTTTAGCATAACAGCACCACAAAATTGTGGTTCAACACCAGTTTCGCCAACCACTCTAGCGGGGATGCACCAGCTATGAGCATACACGACAAACCCCGTTCTCACTCCTCCCCTATGCACGCTCCCACTAGTACGAATACTCTAGAGGAGCGTGTAATACAACGTAATACGTATTACACTACTACTAGGGAGAGACTGAGAGATAGACTTCGTAGACGTAAGTCATATATTATTAACTTTAGGGTTTCGGAGAAGGAGTTAGAGATTCTTGAGGAGCTTATGGAGAAGCGTAGGACTGATAATCTTAGCAAGGTTATAAGGGAAGCTATAACTGTTTATCATGGGCTTCTTAGCGGTGCTAAGGAAGTTACAGCTGATACTATAGTCATACAGAGCCCAATAGTCAATATAGTAGAGTCTAAAGCAGAATCAAAAGCTGTAGCTAGGAGTGAGTCTAAGATTAACATAAATGTTATCATGGAGGTTGTGAAGCTAGTTGAAAAGCTCTATTATTATCGTGATACAATGTATCCTCTCCAGCGTAAGCTTGTAGAACAGTTATATAGGGTTATTCAAGGGCTTGTTCTAGAGAATTAAGTGTTTTTATACTGTCTATCGTGTTCCAATTTTGTAATATGGTGTTTTCTAGGCACAAATTTGTGCCCAGAAAGACTTAACTAGAAGAGCCTTCCCTTAGGTCTCTCCATTACCTCTTTCTTTTTAGTACTTGCTAAGCATTCAGCACCCTTGATCAGTAGTTCTTCCCATGTAAGACCTAGTTCCTGTTTAAGTTGCTTAAGTCTAGCGTGCACATCATCATCTAAGATTAGATTTAGCCTCTTCACCATACTATCCACCCTAACTAACTATGTTAGTAGCAAAGTATATAAGCTACACTCTAACTAACTAACTAACAGACTAACTAAGAGGTGTTGGGTATGTGGGATACCAAGTCTAGATACATAGTGGTGCTTGCTAGAGTTGAGCTTCTAGACAGTATCCTAGACATACTAGATAAATGCAGGGACATACGTGAGCTAAAGACTAGGCTAGAGAGAATGCTTGTAGAATACCAGGAAGAACTAAGAGCACTTAGACCAAAAGTGGAACCACAGTTTACAACACTCTATAACAACTAGTTTTGGGTACAAACTAGTGAGTTTTTACCCCAAATCATGTTTTGGGTACAAACCTATTCGCCCTAGTACTAACAGGTTTGGGGTACAAACTATGGAGGAGGTGATCTGGTTTTGGGTACAAACAGGGGTTTTGGGTACAAAAGCTTTCTAGAGAGGCTTAGAGAAGCTGATGTTAAGGTATTCCTACTCCAGGTAACTACTATCACAAACAACGTTAAGAGCAAGGGTAGAAGCTATAGATACATTAGAAAGAGGATCAACATACCCAGCGATATAACCAAACTACTTAATGACAACTATGTTGTGGTTATGTCTCGTAGGGATTTCATAAAGTTCCTCAAGGTCTTAGCAGAGACAGTAGGTTGTGAAGTTGATAGAGATGTGTTAAAGGAGTTTCTTTCAGTATAGTGTTTTTTCCTTTGATTGATTGGGCACAAATTTGTACTATGGTGGATCTATTGCTCTCTCCATGTAAAACCCGTTCCTCATAGAGAGAAGAGAGTGTTTTCTGGTCTTGTGTGCTAGTGTTTTCTGGGTGTAGTGTTTTCTGGGTACAAATTTGTGCCTAGGTGAATTCGCCTCTATTCTCTATGGGTGTGACAGTTATGGCTAGGGGTAGGAGAGGTAGGGGTGGTGGTCAGCAGTTACTAGTGCTTCTTAGTTTACTCTTAGTCACTCTAGTTACCTTCTTACAAGCTGTTGTTGATTATCTTCAGAGCCATAGTATAGGGGCTTACATGCCTACATGGCAGCGAATACTGATAATCACAGTAGCTATAATGGGGTTCATAGGATTCCTACTAGCCTATCTAGCCAACTCTAGGAGCACCCGTTCACCTATACCGTAGGGGGTGGTGGTGGATGCTTAGAGGTTTTAGGGAGTGGGCTAGGTTCTTCCTGTGGCCTAGTCTTCCTTACCAGGTTCTGGAAGTAGTTTTTCCTGATAGGATTGAGGCTTATTACGAGGGCTATGATGAGGTAAGGGTTTATAGTTCTAGAGGAGGCTATATGGTAACTGTTGTTCCTAGGGAGTCTAGGAGTGATGCTCCTGGTCCTATAAGTTTTGCTAGTAGCCATGATCCATGGAGTGTTGGTGTTCTTGTTACACCGTTTTACTTGTTTAGAGGACTAGTGATTATGTGGGCTATACTATGGTTTACTATAATCTATGCTCTCACTTTCTACGTATTCAACTTCTTATTCACACCACCAGTACGTGAAGTAAACATACCACCCTATGGTAGAATAGCTATACCAGACCCGCTATGGAAGCCCGATCCAGTACAGCAGGCTCTATGGATTATACTTATAGGCTTCCTAGTAATGTACTATGTGTTTCATCTATTGAGGTTTATGCAGCCTACAGTAAAGTACTCAACACTAATAACTATAGGCTCAGTATCTGGAGTATACTATACAGTACCAGCACCAGAGCCATT
>CAYZRH010000093.1:0-4559 GCA_964480805.1 uncultured Desulfurococcaceae archaeon | reverse complement strand
TCACTATACTATCTTTATGGTAACACTACCGTTTTTGAATAGTTTCTTCCTGTTGTTGTACGTACTGTTATGTCTATTGACTGCCCTGATGTAAACCTTGATGTACTAAGGTTTAATGCAAATATGAATTCTTCTCTAACTCTTATTGTATGTCCAATAACATTGGCTGTCCAGTCTTGTGTGATGTTATTTGGATTAACTATTTTAACATCTAATGTATCATGCAGTCTATTATTAAGAAATATTTCACTGATTGTAGCATCTATTGTACCAGTATTTCTTAAATAGATATATACTATAAAACTACCATCAATCCTCTCAGCATAGGCATTATATATTTCTAGTTTCTCTAAGCCAGGTTTTACAAAGTATAGTATATAGTTTTCTGTTTCATTTATCTTCTCTATAATCCTATACATGAAGATATCATGTATAGTGGTTTCTTTTGACACTATTACATAGTATTTGTCACTAATTTGTGGTGATAAAATAGTTGTTGCTATAAAGTTCTTAGAAAAACCTATTATAAACGTCTTATTATATACACCTACAAATCCAAGTGTCTTACGGTACTCTATAGGGATATTTTTAACAAGGAAATCTATTTCTAAATCCCTGCTTTTCCAAGGATCTCTTTCTATAACACCTTTAACAAAATCTAGAAACCATTCTTTAGTTTCTTCAGTCTTCCATAGATTCCCTGTTAATGTAGCTACTATTCTCTCATCTCTATCAGTAATTATTACACTAGTACAGTTGCTACATCGTGTAAGCCCCACTAGGTTTTTAGCTGAAACCCATACCTTGTATCCATCTATAGTTTCTGGAGTACTGTTTTCAATAGTTTCTACAAAGTTTCTTGAACTAACTGTAACATGCTTTCTAGCATAATCTATTGCTTTACTGAAAAGCTCTCTACCTCCATATAGTATATTGAATATGCAGAATCTTCTACTGTTGTGCGAACTTGTATGTCCTATAATCATTATATCTACATTATTCTTTAAGAACTCTACATAGTCTATTAAATAACCCTTCTGTAATAGCTCATGGAGTGAAATGGATGATATATTTACAACACTAATGAAAGCATAGGGTTATTGTTTAAACAATTTATAGGAGTGAGTACTTGACACATAATCTAATACATAGTATTCTGAATACTCCTTACTTGGAATAATGGATAAGCTAAGTAGTACTATAATAGCTAGTATAGATAATACTACTCCTAAAGCTAGAAATAAACCCTTTAACAACTGCTTCAATACTATTTCAACTCATGTTTTCCCACTAATAACTATGAATTATTTATAGATTAGTTTTTCTATAATTAAGTTCTATGGATAAACTACTAGTACTTTATAGAATATTAGAGTACTATTATAGTATACTTAAGAAGCCCGGCAACTACCCATTAGGGAGTTCTCTATATCTTTACGACCCTACCTTATTTAACTCATCCCTCTAAGGTTAGTACCAAGAATTCATATACTAGTATTTTAATATATCGTAGATGGTGCTGTAGTATTGAGTGCTTCTAGGTTGGAGACTAGAAAGGGAGTTCCTATATTCTATTCAGAACTCTGTAAGGGATGCGGTATATGTATTGATGTATGTCCAGTAAAGATCCTTGAGTTTTCTCCAGAATTTAATGAGAAGGGCTACCACTATCCAAGAGTGAGAAGCGGTATGGAGGATAAATGTATTGCTTGTAGACTATGTGAGAGATACTGTCCAGACCTAGCAGTCTATGTTGAGGTGAAGGAGTAGGATGGATGAGAAGCTTTTGAAGCCAGGAACATATTTTATGGAGGGAAACATAGCATGTGCTGAAGCAGCACTACTAGCTGGATGCAGGTTCTATGCAGGATACCCTATAACACCATCAAGTGAGCTTATGCATCACATGGCTAAACGTATGCCTGAAGTTGGCGGTGTGTTTATACAGGGTGAGGATGAGATAGCCTCTATAATGATGGCTCTTGGAGCATCAGCTGCTGGTTTAAAGTCTATGACAGCTACTAGTGGTCCAGGACTATCTCTTATGCAGGAGAGTATTGGGTTAGCAGCTATGCTTGAACTACCAGTTGTTATAGTTGATATACAGCGAGCAGGTCCTTCAACAGGTATACCTACTCTTATGGGACAGGGAGATATTATGCAGAGCCAGTGGGGTAGCCATGGAGACTACGAGGTTGTAGCATACCTACCATCTACGCCTCAAGAACTGTTCGACATGACTATTAAAGCCTTTAATACTGCTGAAGAATACCGTGTTCCAGTAATAGTTCTTGCTGATAAGATTATTGGGCAAACGTATGGTAGAGTAAGGGTTCCACGAGTTGATGAGATAAGGATTGTACATAGGAAGAAGCCAAGTACTCCGCCAAGAGATTACCTAGACTACCTACCCTACGACTCTAGAGAGCTAGTACCACCATTTGCAGCTGCTGGAGAAGGCTATCGTATACACATGACCGGGCTTATGCATGACGACCATGGATACCCCAACCTATCTAAAGAAGCTAGTTGGAGACTTGTTTCAAGACTTGTTAGAAAGATTAGAGAGAATGCTAGAGAGATAGCTTTATGGGAGGAGCTATGGATGGATGATCCAGACTATGTCGTTATAGCTTATGGTAGTGTATATGGCTCTGTTAAACTAGCTATTAAGAAACTATGTAGTGAGGGCTATAGAGTTGGATTGTTTAGGCCAAAGACTGCATGGCCCTTCCCTGGTTGGAGGATAGAGGAGCTTGATAAGAGTGGTGTTGAGGGTTTTATTGTTGTAGAAGTTAATATGGGTCAGATATACCATGTTGTACGTGAGTATGTTAGAAACTCTAGTGTAGTACACATACCTAGTGCTCCAGGCTATCTACCTGAACCACATAGCCTCTATTCTCAAATTAAGAGTGTTATAACAAGGTGATCTATATGGTTAAGAGTCTTCCTCCAAGTTTTAAGGATATTGAGCCTCTAATACGTATAGAGAGACTTCCAACAATATGGTGTCCAGGTTGTGGACTAGGGTTGTTGTTAAAGACTTTTACTAAAGCTATACTGAAGTCAGGTATACCAGTAGATAATCATGTTGTTGTATCTGGTATTGGGTGTACTGGACGTATAGCAGGCTATATACGTGTTGACAGCTACCATGTAACCCATGGACGTGCTATACCCTTTGCAGTAGGGATAAAGCTTTCTAAACCATGGCTTAACGTCACAGTAATTAGTGGTGATGGAGACATAGCTAGTATTGGTGGAAACCACCTCATCCACGTAGCCCGCCGCAACCATGATATAACAGTTATTGTTGTAAACAACTACGTCTATGGAATGACCGGCGGGCAGTCAAGCCCTACTACACCCCATGGCTCACACACAATGACTTCTCCATACGGTAATATTGAGGAGCCTTTCAACATACCATATCTAGCATACTCTGCTGGAGCATCATTTGTTGCACGGTGGACTGTATTCCATGACATACAGCTTTTAAACGCTATACTAGAGGCTTTTAAGACACCTGGTTTTGCATTAATAGAAGTTATTAGCCCATGCACAATCTATGCTCACCGCAACAACATTGACATGCTTGAACTCATAAGGTTCTTGAGGACCAGGGTGAGGATTAGACATGGTGTTGATTTAAGAGATGTTGGTATAGAGCATGGCAAGGAGATTATACTAGGTAATTTCGTTAAGAGAGCTAATAAACAGTCTTTTGAAGAGAGATACTATAGTCTTGTAAAAAAGGTTGGAGGTAGATAGCTCTATGGTTAGAAAGGAGATCGTTCTCGCTGGGCTAGGTGGTCACGGAATAATATTTATGGGTCGTGTACTAGGCTACGCAGCTGTACTAGCTGGACTAGATGCTGTTATGACTACATCCTATAGTCCTGCACAACGTGGTGGATGGTCTAAAGCATATCTAGTACTATCTACTAGTGATATAGAGTACCCTGTTGTAGAGAATGCTGATGCTCTAGTAGCAACAACTAATGAAATGCTTATGAGTGAAATAGACCTAGTTAAAGAGAATGGTATAGTAGTAGTTGATTCAGATATTATAAGAAGACATAGAGTTGATACTAGTAAGTATAAAGTATATAGTGTGCCAGCTAGAACACTAGCTAAAGATGCTTGTGGAATAGAGAGAACAGCAAATATGGTATTACTAGGAGCTCTTACAGCACTAATTAACATGATAGAACCAAAACGTATAGAAGAATCAATAAGACATAGCGTTAGAAGGAAGGAGTTAATAGAACCAAATATAGCATCATTTAAGAAAGGATACGAGTTTGTCAGTAATAACCTAATATAAAGTCTTTATCCAGTCATCCCTTATATCTAATTTAAACAACAAGCTAAACAAGATATTGGAACAGCCAGTGCTAAACATACTATTATAACATTTAAGATCACATAACATTATTAGACTAAGCTATAACAGTCTCTAACCTAGTTTATCAATATACTAGGTATACTATGTATTAATGACTTTCTAGACTTATAATATCAGTTAGCTAATACTATGGCATATTATTTAATGT
>CAYZRH010000092.1:997-4637 GCA_964480805.1 uncultured Desulfurococcaceae archaeon | reverse complement strand
CCGACCTACGGAGACCTACACAGACCGTAGGCGGAGAACGGTATAAGAGTGGTAAGTGTATTGGTTGTCCAGCAACAATATATTATAAAGCTACTTTAACACCATAGCTACCTATATTACCATGATCTATACAGTCTCTACTCAACTATATTAATAAGACTATTTAATCATATTATAGATAATGGCTGATACGCATTGACTCGTAGAGTGTTTATTGGTAGGATAAAGTATAGGTATGTAGCTCGTATTGGATATATTAAGGTGAAGAGTATTGGCTGTAAGACTAAAGATTATGTTAAAGAGAGGGGATAATGTTGTTGAAGCTATAGCATTACTTAACAGTGGTTATGAAGCACCTACACCACAGCTTCTCATACCAATAGATCTGGCTAGAGAGATAGGTTTAAATCCTCCAAGAGACTCTATTGAAGTTGTTTTAGAGACTGCTGGAGGTCCTTTAAAAGCATGGTATTATCCTAGAGCTGGCTATGTTAAAGTACTTGCTGGTGATACTGAGTCTAAGGAGGTGCTTGTTGACATAATTGTTTCTCCACTTGCAAGTGAGCCTTTAATAAGTGACATGCTTGCTGAGGAATTAGAGATAGCTGTTGAGTCTTTTGGACGTGGGCTTTGGAGGTTTAGATGGGAGCCTAAGGAGAGAGTTAGAGAGTCTGCTAAGAGATAGACTAGCATGGTTATGGTAAAACTTATGTTTTATACTAACTAGAATCTTATTTTAATGGTGGTATTATATGAGTCTAGAGTTGTATGAGAGAGAAAAGCCTTTCCCTTTAGAGGATTATGTACGTGTTAACCATGTTGAGTTAAAGGAATTTGTTAAAGAGATCTTCTTAAAGCTTGGTGTAAGGAGTTGGGATGCAGGTGTTGTAGCTGATGTCCTTGTTACTGCTGACCTCTTTGGTATATCTAGTCATGGTGTTCAAAGGGTTGGGAGGTATGTTGATGGTATAAGATCTGGTAATGTTAGAGTTGATGTTGAACCAGAGATCATTGTTGATCGTGGAGCAATAGCTGTAGTTGATGCATACTATGGTCTCGGCCAACCAGTTAGTGTTAAGGCTATGGAGCTTGCTATTGAGAAAGCTAGAGATTATGGTGTAGGAATGGTTCTTGTACGCCGTAGTAACCACTTTGGTATAGCTGGTTATTACTCTTTAAAAGCTGTTGAGAGAGGGTTTATAGGTGTGGCAATGACTAATTCTGTTAATCTTGTAGCATACACACATACTGTTGAACGCCTTATTGGCACAAACCCATTAGCAGTTGGGGTACCAAAGAGGAGTCCGCCGCCAATACTGTTTGATGCGGCTACATCTGTAGTACCAGTTGGTAAGATTGAACTATATGCTAAACAGGGTAAGAAGATACCAGTTGAATGGGCTATAGACTATAATGGAGAGCCCTTGTACGGCGATGCATCTACTGTTTTAGAGAAGATCAAGTCTAAAGAAGCAGCACTACTACCACTAGGTGGTCTTGGTGAAGAGCTTGGAGGCCATAAGGGTTCCGGCTTATCATTTATAATAGATATACTGTCTGGAATATTATCTGGAGCAGCATGGGGTGTTCATGTAGGATATACTGTTGGTGAGAAATCATCTAATGTAGGACATTGTTTTATAGCAATTGATATAGATGTTTTCATGGATAGAAAGGAGTTCTACAATAGAATAGAGAAGTATATAAGTGAAATTAAGAGTGCTAAGAAACACCCTAAAGCAGAACGTATATGGATACCTGGAGAAAAGGCTTGGCTTACAATGGAGACTAGGAAGAAGATTGGTGTACCACTACATAAGAATATTTATAGAGAACTCCATGAAATAGCTAGGAGTATTGGTATAGATAAAAAGCTAGAGATAAAGACTGATAACTAGACTCTCTTTCTTAACTAAAAAGACTACCAAATAACTATTAGGAGCTATTGTATCAAGTGATATAAGGCTTGTAGTAGATTAATAGTATAGGGGGTTAATAGTGGTTAAACAAGTGGTTAGAGAGGCTAGTAAACCTCTAAGAGATTGGGAGAGGGAGGATCGGGAGGCTAGAGAAATACGTAGAAAATATGCTAACTGGGATTTCATTAATAAACAACCTCCAAAGATCAGGGCTGCACTGATACTGTATATAGAAACAGGTGATTTATGGATTTGCTCTCGTATAGCTGGTTTAACTGTTGATGAGTTTAATGAGCTTAGGATTAAGGCTAATATACCTAATGTAGCATAGTATCTGGTGGTTAATAGTTGCCTGTTGTTGCTGATACTTGTTTTATTATAGACTGGTCTAGATTTAGGAGAAGAGATATACTTGTAAGACTCTTTGGAAAGATCATTGTTACACAATATATTATTAATGAGATTAAGAGTGATTACGCTATTGAATATGTGTCTAGTCTTATAGCTAGTGATAAACTCTATATCTACCCTATAACGTCTAGTGTTGAGAGAGTTGTAATGGATTTAATGTCTTATGCTATACGTGATCCAAGGATTCCACGTGTTGATGAACCAGAGCTTTATGCTCTAGCCCTAGGCTTTATACTCGATCTACCTGTTCTTACAGAGAATCGTGGAGCTAGACGACTAGCTAGTCTCCACCCTACCCTAGCTAGATTAGAGGTGTTGGGTGCTATTGAGGTTTTAGAGAAAGCTATTATAGAGGGTATTGTAGATGTTGATGAATGCACTAGCATATTTGATGAATACACTATTGATACTAAACACATGTTTCCAAGGAAGAGGCTTAATAGGGTTTTAGAGAATCTAAGAAACAAGGGATACTGTAGGTGAGTCTTACATGGATATTCCTAAGAAGCTTTTAGAGGAGTGGGAAGAAGAGGATCGTGAGGCACGGGAGATTCGTAGGAAATATGCAGACTGGAACTTCATTAATAAACAGCCTCCAAGGATAAGAGCTGCATTGATATACTTTATAGAGACTGGCGATAGACGTGGAGCTGCTAAACTAGCTGGTATGTCTATAGATGAATTCAACAAGCTACGTATAGAGGCGAACATACCAGTTGTGGGTTGAATGCCTATGTTATAGATTTTAAGAGAGGCTCTACAAGCTATCTACGGCTTTTGTTCTAGTGGTTGTATTTATTATAGTGTGTTTACTAGTATTAGTTATAGAATGTATTGTATAGAGTGGCTTATGGTGGTTATGTAAAGTTGCAGACTAGTATTAGTGAGTTGAAGAAGAGGTTTTTAGAGCTACTACGTAGTGATTGGGAGTTCCGTAGAGCTGTTGCTGCAGAACTTGGTTTACAAGAAATTCTAGAGCGTATGGATAGAATGGAGGAAAGAATGGCTAGGCTGGAAGAGAGGATGATCGGAATTGAGAAAACCATTAAAGAACACACAAAGGCTATTAGAGAGCTTTCAGAAACTGTTAGAGAACACTCAAAAGCTATTGAAAAACTCACAAAAAGAATTGAAGAACATTCAAGAGTACTTGAAGAGCATTCAAAAGCTATTGAAAAACTCACTAAGAGAGTTGAAGAACACACAAAGATCATTGAGGGACTCACTAAGACGGTTGAAGAACACACGAGAATACTTAGAGAACACTCAAAAGCTATTGAAAAACTCACAAAAAGAATTGAAGAACATTC
>CAYZRH010000092.1:0-897 GCA_964480805.1 uncultured Desulfurococcaceae archaeon | reverse complement strand
AAGAGTACTTGAAGAGCATTCAAAAGCTATTGAAAAACTCACAAGAGCTGTTGAGGAGCATTCTAGAGCTATATCTAGGTTGGAGAGGGGTTTTAGAAGGCTTAGTGATAGGATTAATGCTTTGGGTGCTAGATGGGGTGTTGTATCTGAGAGGACTGTGAGGAGGGGTCTTCATAGGTTTTTGAAGGAGTACTTTGGTGTTGCTAGTGTTGGTAAGTGGAGGTTTTATGATAGAGAGGGGCTTGTTTATGGTTATCCAGCTTATGTTGAAATAGATGTTATTGTTAAGGATAATGTACATTATCTTGTAGAGGTGAGGTCTAGTGTTAGTGTGGGTGATGTACTAGTATTTGATAAGATATGCAACCTATATACTGAGAAGACTGGTATAGAGAGTGTTAAGAAAGTTATGATAACATACTATATTAGAGAAAAAGCATTAGAAGCTGCTAGAAAATATGGTATAGAAGTTATAACAAGTTAGATACTGTCTAGATAAGATACTAGATCTATAATAACCTATTCTATATTCTTCTACTAAATAATAGTGATTCTATCTAGAAACATGGCTAGAATAGAGCATTTAGAATATATAGAGAGTTAAGATATCTAAGATAGAGATATTTGACAAAATACTGCACACTATATTAATATGAATAACCTCTTAGCATCAAGGAATAGTCTATTTATGGTTTGATAATATAATAGTATATTAGACACTATTATATTATGTAAGCTTGGTTTATATCAATAACTGCTAAACCTCTATTTAGATAGCTTTGTGCATGGACAATATCAATATAATGTTGTATTATATACTTGAGGTGTATTTTATAGAAAGTAGTATTCATTGATTATTAAGACTATGTATTAGACTGTTTAATAGCTATTTACTGC
>CAYZRH010000091.1:0-4847 GCA_964480805.1 uncultured Desulfurococcaceae archaeon | reverse complement strand
ATATATAATGAAGACTGTATTAATAATAACTACTCTATAATAGTGAATATTAAAACAGTCTTTATGTAATAGAAAAAAAGGTTTGTATTTAGATTTATCTATGAGGGCATATTATTATAATCTCTATGCTGGATCCTATTTCCCTCTTTAGGTCTTGTAGTACTTTAAACACTATTTCTTTAAGACTATAGTCTTGTTCTAGGTATGTACTAACTTTCTCTTCAATAAATTGCTTAAGTCCTTCTACATTGCCAAATGTCCTTAATATAGCTCTTCTAACTAGTGGTCTTTTATACATGACTCTTACTATGTGGTGTGTTAATAGATTTGTTATCTTGTTCTTAATATCTTCCATACACTTCTCTTTAAACTCTCTAACAAGTTCTTTTATTCTAGCCTTTAGCTCTTCAACATTTTCTGGAGAACCTATTCTAGGCTTTATGTACTCTTTTACATGTTCTGGCAGTTTGTTTATGAAGTTTGCTAGTCTTTCTTTAAACCTTACACGGTATATGCCTAGTCTGTATGCTAGTTCATACCATGTACGTACACTTACACCAATCATATCTGATATTGTTTTTCTAACAACGATATTGTATGCTATAACGTATTGTCTATAGCCTTTAATAGCTAGTGCTAGTGCTTGTCTAGTTTTGTTCTCTTCAAGTTTCTCACTAGACTTATCAAGAAGCTCGTCTCCAAGTGCTATACGTATTTCTACTGATAGTGGTAGTGATATATTTATTGATAATGCATAGTCTCTAGCATTTATCAATAGCTCACGTAGCTCTCCAGCTATCTCATGTACAGCTAGCACTGTCTCATTAGTTACTCTCCTAGTACCGTTTTCACCAATAGTTGTTTCATTAAGTGTACGTAGTAGTACCTCATATGCTGTTAGTGGTGAACGAGCATATACTAGTGTAGCTATTACTAGATGGGCTGTAGCAAGCCTTGGATCACTATCCTTATACTCCATAGCCTTATCGTAATGGTATTCTCCACGCTCCATTATCCTACTAGCCCATACACTGCCCCTATCAATAGCCCATTCCAGTAGATCAGCTGTCTCATTTCTTACAGCATAGAATGTTTCAAGAACCTCCTCGAATGTTAGTGTAGTATTATCCTGTAATCCATTAAATACTGCTTCATGTTTCTCTCCATCATCTCCGTGGCATGGGTGTCCAGCTATTACTAGAGCTGGTGATACAAGGGTTGCTGATAGTAGAGCTATTATTATTAGACCGAGTATGCGGGTATCCATCACATTCAACCTCCTTCCAACCTGGGTTCTGGGATACCTTTTAGGTACCATTTTTTAAAAGGTCTCTCATCAATAATTATATGGGACTGTTTCAGAGGGTATATGGGGAACTTTTGGAACAGTATTTAAGGTAGATACAGTGTATGAATAGATGTGGTATGCTATGAGAAAACACATATACAGCTGTCCTGGAGTCTATGTCTTAGGCTCTTATAGGGAGGATACTGTAGTAGGGTATGCTTCTTTCCCAATACTCCAGTATAGAAGTGTTGTTGTAAAGGATGATCAGGGGTTTAAGTGTTGGAGTAGAGTTCCATGGGTTTTTGGAGGAGATGTTGTAGAGAAAGCTTGTACCATAATAGCCCAAGAGGGTAGAAGGGTTTTTAGTAAGGGTGAACTTGTTAATCTTATACTCTTAAACTGGTTTTATGGAGGCTACCTAGTATCTATAAGAGATAATGGTAGACTAGATGTACTTGATATAGAGATCGTTAATCCAGAGACTAAGCTAGCTATAGCTCTGTCTAGAGAAGAGGTTGAAGAGACTCTACTACCTGGTTTTCAATGGATTCTACTAGGCTACATACTTAGAGATAGTAACTGGTCTATGTTAAGAATGTTCTGTATTAGAAATAAGCTTGTTTCTGAGAGAGATTGGTGTATTATACCTGGTTGGAGGAATAGCTATCTAGTAGTCTATAGAGAGGAGGATGGCCTTAGAAAAGCACTTGATAGTATTAACTACTATGAAGTCTATAGAGTTAAGGTTGACAATAATGGTTTAAGACACGTTGTTAAAATAGATTGATTAGAGCAACATTTTTACACTATCTAGAGTATAGACTGTATAGCATATATGGTGAGAGAGGGATTGACTAGAAAGTGGGTTGTTGGAGCTGCATGGCCTTATGTTAACACTATCCCCCATTTAGGCAATCTTATTGGATGTGTGTTATCTGCTGATGTATTTACTCGTTATATGAGGCTTCGTGGTGACGACGTTGTATTTGTTAGTGGTAGTGATGAACATGGTACACCTATTGAAGTAGAGGCTTTTAAGAAGGGTGTTGAGCCTAAGAAGATGACTGATGAAGTCCATGAATACATTTCTAGACTCTTTAAAGAATGGGGTATTGGTTTCGACAACTATACTAGAACTGAGAACACCATCCATAAAGAGTTTGTCCAATACATTATGAGAAGGATCTATGATAATGGATACGTATTTGAACAAATAGATATTGTACCCTATTGTCCAAAAGACAGAATCTATCTACCAGATCGTTTTATTGAGGGTAAGTGCCCTTACTGCGGTTATCCACGTGCTCGTGGTGATCAGTGTGATAATTGTGGTAGACTGCTTCATCCAACAGAGCTTATAGACCCTTATTGTGTAATATGTGGTTCTAAACCAGTTTTTAAAGAGACTAAACACTGGTTCTTCAACCTACCTATGCTACAGGATAGGGTTCTTGAGTGGGTTAAGTCTAACCCTAATCTACCAGATAATGTAAGGAACTTTACCCTGTCATGGATTGGCGAGGGCTTGAAACCACGTAGTCTTACACGTGACAATAAGTGGGGTATACCTGCTCCATTCCCTAGTGCTGAGGGTAAGACAATCTATGTATGGTTCGACGCTCTCCTAGGCTATATTAGTGCTACTAAAGAGTATTTTGAGAAACATGGTGAGCCAAGTAGGTGGCTTGATTATTGGAGAGATAAGGATACACGTGTAGTATTCTTTATTGGTAAAGACAATATACCGTTCCATAGCGTTATATTCCCAGCTATAGAGATTGCTTCTGGAGAGGACTATGTACTTCCATGGAACATTGCTTCTACAGAATACTTGTTGTTTGAAGGTGAGAAGTTTAGTAAGAGCCGTGGGATAGGGGTATGGATTGATGAAGCCTTAGAGCTTATGCCTGCTGATTACTGGAGGTTTGCACTCATAAGACTGCGGCCTGAACAGAGAGATGCTAATTTTAGTTGGAGAGAACTCTACCGTATAGTTAATAAAGAGCTATGTGATGATATTGGGAACTTTATCCACCGTATACTATCATTTATCTATAAGAGATATGATGGAGTTATACCAGAGCCTGGAGAATATAGTGAACTTGATAGAGAGGTTATTGAGAGACTAAAGACTCTTGTTGATGAGATTGATAGAGAGCACGAACGTGCACGTCTACGTCTAGCACTTGAGAAGACTATCAGTATTGCATGGATAGGTAATCAGTATCTTAATAGGAAGGCTCCATGGGATAAGATAAAGAGTGGTCCAAGTGATGCAGCTACAACAATGTATGTAGGTATAAACCTTGTCTATGCACTAACAGTCTTACTAGCACCAGTTATACCAAAGAAAGCTGAGGAGATATGGAGTATGCTAGGGTTTAGAGAACCACTTTGGAAACCAGGTAGGATACAGTCTATAAAAGAACTACCAGTAAAATCTGGGCATAAGATCGAGAAGCCTAGACCAGTATTTAAGAAATTACCACCAGACTTTCTAGACAAGATAGATGATATACTAGCTAGTGCTAGAGAGAAAGCTAGAGCTAAACGTCCAGAAGTACTTAGATAACCTAAGTTTCTATTTTACCATAATATCGTCTCTTATCGTAGACACTATATTCAATAAAGCTATAAGTATGGATTAGGTATACTAGGTTAAGTACTAGGGTGTCGGGTTTTGGAGAGGAAATTTCTAGTTATTACTACAGAGTCTATACCTGGTTATAGGATTAAGAAGGCTATTGGTGGTGTATCAGCTAGTGTTGTACATGCTAGACATAATTGGTAGGGATATAGTTGTTGCTTTTAGGAATATTGTTGGTGGTGAGATTAAGGAGTATAGTGAGCTTATGGAGCAAGCTCGTAGGGAGGCTATTGAGAAACTAGTTGAGAAAGCATGTAAGATAGGTGCTAATGCTATTGTTGGTTTAAGGTTTAGTACATCAGCTATTATGAGTGGTGCTTCAGAAGTACTAGCTTATGAAACAGCTGTTGTTGTAGAGAAAGTCTTGTAGAATACTGGTGTACCTGTTGGTTGAAAGCAAGTATGTATTGAATGGACTAATAGCCGGGTTTATAGCTGGTGTTATAACATCCATTGTTGTCTACATAACACTACCCAGTACTGGGGAAATCCTAGAGGCTATAGAGGATGTACTTGGAGAGAATAGTTCCTACATAGACATGGTTAAGCCATGGATAGATCCTATACTATTGCTATCCGGACCCATTATAGTAGTTGTAATGTTCTTCATTGGAACAATACTAGGTGCGCTCCATGAGTACATAGACAAGAAAGTACAAGATAAACCACTAATACTATCATGTGTAATAGTAGGCTCTATAATGTATATTGTATTTGTAGCCCCAAACATACTCTTAGGCTCCATAGGTAAAGCCTATACAAACACAATCACAGTAATAACATACACCATATCACTAACCATTCTAAACTACAAGTGGAGTCCAAGATAAAGACATTAGACTAGACCATTTATCTACCTAAGCTACAAGCTATATAGCTCATAATACAATACCCTCTCTTAAAGCATAGTAA
>CAYZRH010000090.1:0-4929 GCA_964480805.1 uncultured Desulfurococcaceae archaeon | reverse complement strand
AATGAAGAGACAGAGGTAAGGGATGAAGCCTAGCTCTATGAAACCCTACCTTCACTCAAGGGAGTCTAGTAGATGGAATGAAGGAGGCTAACCAATGAAACTAGACTCCCAAAGAGCGGAGGTAGGGCAAAGACAAGGGTGATGAGGGTGAGTCATCAGAAGTAATTAAAAGTATTTAGAAATAACAATGAAGCCCGAACCCTACCTATAGAGCCATACCCATAGATACCTATCTTTAACACAGCTTAGACGCCTTAAACCATACTCTATAGTAGATGAGTATAGCTATTGGTCAAAAATAGTTTATTCTAGATTAGACATCTATAGCTCTAGAGTAGGGGGCTTAAGGTATTGTCTAGTACTAGTATATGTAGGATTGCTAGAACAAGGAACATCGTTTATTGTGAAGACATTAGTTGGCGTACACGTGTCTTCCAAAACCGTTTTGATGCAGGTGTTTTCCTAGCTAGACTTGTTAAAGAACTAGAGCTTGTTGATGAGAAGACTGTTGTCTATGGACTTGTAGCTGGCGGTGTACCTGTAGCCTATAGTCTTGTCTGTGAACTAGGTGTTCCACTAGATATAGTTGTTGTTAAGAAGATTACTTTCCCATGGACTACAGAAGCTGGTTTTGGAGCTGTAACTGTTGATGGAGAGTATGTTTACGATGGCTATGTAGCACATCATTATCTAGGCTATTCTAGAGAGACTGTTGATAAACTAGCTAGTAGGGTTTACAAGTATGTCTTAGAGCGTACTAAGAAGCTACGTGGTTCTATAGACTATCCTAGACTGGATGGCTATAGAGTGCTTGTTGTTGATGATGGTATAGCTACTGGTTATACAATGGTTGCTTGTCTAAAGTTTCTTAAGAGACATGGTGTAGGTGAACTAGTTGTTGTATCACCTACTGGTAGTAGTGATGGTGTAGACTTTGTATCTAGTGAAGCTGATAGAGTTGCTGTAGCTAATATAAGGAACCCGCCATACGCTGTAGCTGATGCTTATATGGAGTGGCATGATGTTAGTGATGAAGAAGTTCTAGAGCTACTAGAGAAGGCTAGAGAGAAGGGATTGTATCCTCCAAGAAATACTGTATCATAACAAGTTTATCTTAACCAGTGCATCCACATCTGGTTTCTCAAATCTTAGTGATATTATTGAGTCTCTATAGTCTCTAAGAGATATCTTGTTAAACCCCTTCTTTAAATCATATACAGTACTATATGCTCTATTAAGAGGTAGCCCTAGATCGTAGGAGTTTATGTATAATCCATTATCTTTAGACAACCATATTCTTAACTCAGGTTCTCTATAGCCAGTTAATGGTATACCTCCAAAAGTCTTATCCTCAACAATATATCCAGGTATCTTAAATGTTATTGGAGGAGGATTTCTATAGAGAATATCCATAGACTCTATAATAAAGCCTCTATAGCCGTTGTCGATAGGTGAAGCATCTCTTTCACCAAGATTAGCCATTGTATTATATGCTATAACTAGTCTATCACCAACTCTTTCAAAACCAGTAATCCTTGCTCCATAAACACCTACAATACGTGCTGTTGGAGGAGTTATATAGACTAGTACAGATGGCCCGACAACTGTGTTAACAATTTTTCTTTCAAACCCCTTCTCTACACTATCCTCTAGTGGATGTAGGAAACTATGTACATAGGAGTTGTATGCTACAAGAAAGCCCCCGCCAAAGGGTTTAACCATAGTCCTTAATGGACCGTAGAGGTTCTTTACAAAATCAAATAGTCTAACAAACCTTAACGGCTCAATATCTTCATCAACAGGGTTTCCAATAAAAAGCCCTCCTTTAACAAATAGTAGGAAACGCCCATAACCACTAGATGCTACACCAACACATGGTGTATAGACTGTATCACCATCTATAGAGACCCTATCTAGATCTCTAAACCACTTAACAACCCTCCTACCTTCAACAAGGTCTATACACTCAACTCCTCTAACACCCCATGGATAGGAGTGTATACCAAAACATATATGGTCTAGATAATGTGAACCCTTTAACACAGGGTTTTCTGACAACTTCTCAACTCTACCACTCCTTCTATCAAGACTATAGATGCCTAGATTAACGTGTCCATCACCACGTGCAAGCAATAGTCTATCATTAACTGGGTCGTAGATTATATCAGATACTTCACCAGCCCACTTATACTCATCACCAACACCCTCCTTCCACAACAACTTTATAGAGCCACTTGATACATCATAGACGTGTACATGGCTATACTTGTTAACAAAAGATATTGTTGAACCCTTGCCAGACCTACCCTTATAGACTGCTGGTGCGTGAACCCATCCACCAAAGTATATGTTGTCGTCAACAACTTCTACAGCATTATACGTATCACCACCAGATACTGGTTTATCGCCAACAAGTTCAAACTTATAGACAGCATTACGATCACTTGTTATAAAATGGGATTCTGCTTCAAAAGCTAGTGTATAGTATAGTACATCCCTATAATATTTTAAACCAAAAACTCCACCACTACCCCATTCAGGTCCATAGCGTGGAGGATGCTCTCTTAACCTATACAATATGTTTTCTAGAACAACCATAGCCTACCACATAGATAACCTAGTAGAGACATTAGATATAATCCTTACCATAGATCCCCCCTTAGAGAGTCTCTTCTAAACTTATGGTTTAAAAATCATTAATTATAGACTACTCTATATAATAATTATATAATGTTTTCTACGCCTACTTCTTCTTTGCCAACAATATTATCAATGCTATGATTATTATCCCCATTAGTGCTAGTATTATATAGTATAGTGGATCGAATACTCCTACATGCTTCTCTGTAGTCACAGTAGTTCCTTCTATAGTCACTGTTGTCTTGTTTGTATATGTTAGTGTGACTGTTGGAGAAAGTGTATGTGTTGTTGTCTCTGTAACTGTTTCTGTAGATGTTTCAGTATAGGTGCCTCCTATAGTAGTTGTTGATGTAGATGTTAATGTACTTGTCTCTGTTATAGTATTAGTCTTAGTCTCTGTGACAGTTATAGTTTCTATAGGTGTTGGTGTCTCAGCTTCTTCCTCATATAAGCTATAGACTATAACACTTGAAACACCATATGTTATTACAAGTAGGTACTCACTTGTTGGGTTAAAGGCAAGCCTACTAACAGATCTAACATCTAGTTCCATAGTATATAGGTTTCTACTAAACAAGTCTACTAAAACAACTTCACCAACATAACCTAATGCTATAAACCTCCCATCAGAACTCCAGCCAATAGCTCGTGAGAATGGTTTATTAATATCAACTGTATAGACTACCTCATCATTATCAATGTCTACAACATATACTCTACTACCATTAGTATAATACATATACTCTACATAAACAACTAGTGAAGCATTTGGAGAAAGCAGTGTTGCATAAGCATCGTAGTCTCCAGACCATAGATTATCTAATGAGTATATCTCATTATAAGATAGAGTGTCTAAGTCTATTTCATAGATCTTTGAACCACCGATACTCCTTAAAATCTCCTCACTATATATTCTAGGCTTACTTAAACTAGTAGGCACTACTGTATTTGATGATATTGTTGAGCCATCACTTAACTTAAATGAGACTAGTTTGTAATATATTCCCAAAGAATCTGTACAGTATACTAGATATAGATCCTTTTCAGCATATATGATGTCCCATAAAACGCTATAGTCAAGTACGCCTGTAGAGTATCTAATAGTATCTACATAATCTAGTGTACTATTCTCAACGTATATATGCTCTATATACTCACTAAGTTCTTCTTTCTTAATTACAAAGTTGTCTCCAATAGATTCTACTCCTAAGATCAAGCCATTATATTCTCTCATAAACCTCGTATTATCTCTTACATTATTGAATAGTATATAGCCTCTATATTCAATATCATGCCCAGCTATATAGAATGTATAGTCTCCAACCCATCCACTGCTATATATTTTAGATACTATATTACTTCTACTTATAATTGAGCCACTACTAATATCATATATAATTAAGCGATCGTTAGAATCTATAATAACTATTTCATCACTACTTGGAGAAAAGGACACTAGTTCTACAGGGTCACCAGTATATAGTAGTGGCCTAGAATATCTTGAGTCTAGATTAACTATCCATATGCTGCTATCAGAACTCAATATGCATTGAAGTGATTGCGTATCTAGTACTACCTGGTAAACCACTACTCCAAAATCATACCTCCAGTATACATATCCACTAGCTATCGATATCTTAGCTATAGTTCCATTAGAGAAGGCTACTAAAGCAAGATCGTTTACTGGTGAAGCATCGTAAAGGAAAATTGTTTTTCCAACAAGTGTTTCATGGTGACTTTCTGTAATAGTATTGTATTCGTTTATATAATAGTTTCCTCCACTATATGTTTCATAAACTACATACTTACCTTTAACTTTAACATAAAAGCCTCCATCACTATATTTTCTAGTATACACTGTAACACCATCATATAGTCTTACACGTGCAAAATGTGTTCCATTAGCTAGAATAATGTACTCACTATATACGTCTAGGTCTTGTACAGAGGATATACTACACTCTATAATCCATAGAAATCTTCTCTCACTAATACTATACAAGCCTATATGAGAACCATCATATGCTACAACTTTATTATTAACTCTCCTAACTCTAAGTACTCCAAAAACTGGCGATGGCCAATCTACTATATCAGTTATTTCTAGACTATACGTTTTTAGTAGTGCTATAGACACTCTATAGAGGCTATGTATGGATAGCACCATTAGATCTTCATAAGACCAGTCAATACTGCCTGCATGGTACCCATATGTTTCACTATAGACTTTATGTATTGATAATATTCTATCTAGTCTATTTGTTATAGCTATATAGGGTGCTACTATAG
>CAYZRH010000089.1:0-5037 GCA_964480805.1 uncultured Desulfurococcaceae archaeon | reverse complement strand
ATTATCAACTATATAAACGATTTTATTTACAAATTTATAAAATTATAAGTATATCTGATAACTTATACACAAAATCATAAACACTAACTATATATTGCTTACTTAATAGTATAAAATAGAGAAGTGTATAAAGTGTCTTAAATGTATAAGGCTATATGTCTGACTATGTTGTTTCTAATAATAGTTCTTAATTCTCTATTAATTGATGTGTGTATAGGTAATAGATTTTATAACGATATTATAGTTAGACCTATGTCTATAGATGTTCTTTTAGTTGCTATTGAGGATTATAGTAATGTAGGACTAGGTAATCTCGACTATGCTATTGATGCTATGGATGCTTTTGAGAACATTATGTCTTCTAATGTTTTAAGCTTTACTAAGAAGTACAATAATAATGCTAGACCTAAGCATTGGTGGACTGAAGCTTTAGGAGGAGAAAACATAATTAGTAACTACGTCTACGTCTTATTCTACGGTCATGGGGGTCCCAAAGATAATAAACCAAATGATAATAATGTAATAACTTTTAATGTTGAAGAAAAGCCGTCAGGAATGGATCCACGGCATTAGGTCTTCTTAAATACTTACTGGAGTAATATAGGTCCAGAGGTCTATATAAATGGGAAGACTAAATGGATAATCCTTGGTACATGTGAAGTACCTTATATAACTAGTTCTGGATTTGATAATTTCATTAAATACACTTTTAGTGGAGGCGTGATTCAACCCATAAACATTTATCTTCATGGAATAGTGGGTATGAAAACAGCCTTCCTAGATCACTATGATAGCGTGGCTTCAGGTAAGGATACTTTTGAAAGATTTGCAGAGCTCTTGAAAAATGGAAAGAGTATAATTGATGCATGGTTTGAAGCAGTATCTGAAAAACAGAGAAAAGTAGTTTGGGGTGTTGTTATATGGCAGGGGAAGGCATCAGCAATATATTCTATAGTAGAGGTAATAGACTATATAGAATGGTCTACATATACAGTAGATTATTCTAATGAGGGTTTTGCTCCATATTCAACAAGAGTATATCCATCACC
Organism: uncultured Desulfurococcaceae archaeon; assembly: GCA_964480805.1. Classification (GTDB taxonomy): domain Archaea; phylum Thermoproteota; class Thermoprotei_A; order Sulfolobales; family Desulfurococcaceae; genus CAYZRH01. The sequence goes on along the minus strand of CAYZRH010000089.1, from coordinate 3,988 downwards.
ACATGACTATGAAGTGTGTCCAGTCACAGACGTATATAGTATTGCCTTCGTATATGCTACACAGAGTTAGAATGGAGGTGTAAATATGATTGTGTTAAACTATAGCTTAAGAAAGGCTTTATATATAACAGCTATACTATTGATTATGTTAGCCTTTATACCGTCAACATCTATACATAGTGATGATATTGTACAGGATTATAATAACAGTGTTCCTCAACCAATATTTATAGGAAAAACTATTAATGATATTGTTGGTGTGGAATTCTATATCTTTGATATGTATGATAACTTTTCAGAACCGAAAGAGGCTGCACCATACACTGAACATCCGTTATTTATACTGTATACTGGACTTATTGAGGTTCTATTCAATATATCGCTTTCTTCATACAAAGTGGATAGGGGAGTTAGTATTTATACTAACAGTTTAGGTATTGAGATAGGTGTTTATAGAAATAATAGTTTTCAATTAGTAGTTTCAGCTACAGGGTATGTTAATGCAAGTGTCTTGCAGAATGGTGTAGTAGAGGAAGGTGAATACTCTAATATAGACAGAGATTTTGCTGAAAATATTAAGGAGTCATTCATAATACTCTTTGAGTTCATAAACATAGGGAATGAATCTCTAAGAGAACAGTTATATAGAGATATAGATGTGGTACCTGGAGGAGTACACTGTAGTAGAGAATACTATATCATAACCTATAAGCGTGTAAACAATTCATTTATTCCAGAAAAGCCCGCTCTTAAATGTCAAAACCCCTCTTATAAATACTATGTATTAATTAAAGGGCTCAGGATATGTATTCCTGTACTAATAAAGTATTATAAAGTAGGTGATACTGTTAAGCCTTATCATTTAGAGGGGTTCTTCCCATCAATTAGGGGTATGAGGAAGACTGTTATAACAAGGGATATGGTTGAGGAGCTAGTTAATGAGCTAAATGGTATGGGATATAGTATTGATGGTGATCAGCTTGTTATAGAAGATGCTTATTATTTAATGAACCACACAACTCTTTCTCCAGTAATAGTTATACGTATAAATAATACAAGTACTATTCTGTGGATTGGTGTCAGTAATAACTCTCTTACTATAATAGATAAGGCTGTATTAGCAGATGGATCATATACACCAGTAGATGCAGAAATGTCGGAAGAATACTTTAAACCACATCAACTAGACTTACTAAACAATATATTCAATTTCCTAGCTACATACAGTATCTACTTAATAATAATAGCTATACCAATAATCCTAGCTATAGTTTACATTCTTGTATATAAGAGATAGTTTTTTACTATACAGCTTCCTCTTAATACATAATTCTTCTAACTCCTAATATCACACGATTATATGATATCATTAGTAACAGGATCTATTATAGGTAATGTACTCTAGAGAGCTAGTGCAGCCATATTTAAAGCTTATAAACAGAACATTATTGGCTATGCTAGAAATACTGAATATATCATGCCATCCAATATCGGCTACTTTACCTAATCTACACTAATTCTGTCTAAGTACTATGAGGTAGAGTGATGGTGGACTAAAACTTATTCTCAATTACCTCCATAGTATGTGGAATATAGATACATGTTTAAACTTAAACAATCTTAGAAAGTACATGTCATCTTAGATGCTAGTTAACACTTAATAAGCTCCTAAATAAAACTATTAATTAGTGATGAATGGGGGCCTCCCATAATAGAGTGTAGAGAGACTGAAGAAGGATGATGTAGGGCCAAAGCTCTGAAAAACCCTCTCCTGCTCTAATGAAGAACACGTCATCGAGTGAATGGTGAACGGTGACCAGGTTTTCTGAGGAGTGCTTTCCACTTTAAAACAAGCTCTCTAGTATTATAGAGAGTGGAGAGTGTCTAGGTAGAAGGGTTGTGTTGTGCTGAGAGTTGTTGCTATAGATTATAGGAAGTACCCGTTTCTAGCTAATCCTAGTGGAGTTGTTAATAGGCATTGGCCTGGCTTATCCCTTGTTGATCTGCTTAAACTACGTATTGGAGGTGTTTTTGAGAGGACTTTGGAGGTTGTTAAGAGTATTATTAGTAGTGGGCGTGTTCCAAGGAGTAGGCTGTCTACTGAAGAAGAAGTTGCTAGTTTCTATACAGTTGTTCTTGTAGCATCTATGGTTGGTAGTAAATGGCTTATGGATAGAATAGCTATAGCTTATTCTAAACAAGCACTTGAGCATCTAAGACAGGAGTCTCCAGAGACTATTGTAGCTATTGCTAGAAGAATTGGTGTAGAGTTATCATTTAGCACACGTGAAGCACCACGTATACCACTACGTATTAAGCGTGGATCAGTTATCTATAAGATACTACCATATAGTATGTCTTTAAGAGATTATCTAAAATACTCTAAGAGACTAATAAACGATCCAAAATATGCTTTAACTAATCAAATACTAGATAATGGGCTAGTGTATATGGAGTTTGAAGTAGCTCTTAGAGTACTTGGTGAAGCTTTAACAAACTATATAAAGAGCTTGTTTAAACCAGTACACGAAATACCTAGTGAGTTAAAAGATGTTGTAGAAGATGTTAGAAAGCTTTTAGAAGAAACTAGTAAGACTGCAGGAGAGAAGAAAGTAGTATCTAGAGAATATAGAGGATCTGTTGAAGAGTTTAAGGGAGTAGTTGATCTAGAAGCACTCCCTCCATGTATGAAGAGAATATTTGATGAACTAAAGAGGGGTGAAAACCTTAGCCATCACGAGAGATTTGCTATAGCAGCATTCCTACTTAGAATCGGTATGAGTGTAGAAGATGTACTAGACTTGTTCCGTAATGCTCCAGATTTTAATGAGAGAATAGCTAGGTATCAAGTAGAACACATAGCTGGTCTAAGGGGGTCACGTAGACAGTATCTACCATATAGTTGCCAGACTATGAAAAGCCTTGGACTATGTATAAGTGATTGTGGTGGTAAAAACCCACTAACAATATACTATAGGAACCTAAGAAACAAAGCTAGGAGGAACAGAGGATCTGGTTAACCGATACATTTAATATCCTACTACCATAGATACCTCTCTTCTACGAGGGAACTACATTGTCTAGCGTAGATAGAGTTGTTATTGTTAAAGCTAGGAAGGGAGAAGTTCTTGAGAAAAGAATTGTTAATGGAGAGTTTCATAAAGTGTTGAAGGAGATTGCTAATAAAGCTTTAAATGAATGGGATCCGGAGATATCGAATTTTGATGTTATAAAGTATGAGTATGAAGTTGAGAAGCAATTGCCTTTAAAACCTGAAGAACTAGATATTGTTCTAAAGTTTAATCCTAAAAGATTTAAAGATAAAGTATTGTTTAGGATTCCAGTATATATTATTAGTTATAAGAACTATAGAGTAGAGGACCATGTTGTTGATGAAGAAGTATATGTTGTAGGACCCTATACTCTAGATGAATACGTCTCCATTATAGAGGAAACAGCTGTTATGGCTACAGGAGAGTATGTAGAGAGAGGTAGTGAATAGGTGTTTTAATGCCGTGGAGAAGCTATTAGCAACTACATCATTGTTTACATCAGCACCTTTTATTCTCCATACATACTAGTTGTCATGTCTTCTTATAGTATGGTAGACTTTATTGAATAAATACTTCTAATCACAGCACTTGTTACAATACATATAGCTACAGTACTCTACTCAAGGAGCTTGTAGTGTTGAATGAAATTTTCCTGAAAGAAAGCATCCCTTAATACCATTACTACTAATAGTACTAGTTTACTCTATAGGTTTTACAGCATCTATACTATTAAAGTCTAGTTATTATACAAAACTATTATTACTAGCACACACTCTAAACGGAGTGTCATCACTTATAGTAACTCGCTGGGAGAAGATAAGTCTCCACATTATAGGTGTTGTTGAACTATCCATCTTATACTAGTAGATCTACTAAACTATAGACTATTTGCTTATTTGAGTGCTTAGGTTGTTTTAGGAATTTGGGTAACATTT
>CAYZRH010000088.1:0-5157 GCA_964480805.1 uncultured Desulfurococcaceae archaeon | reverse complement strand
AGCCTCTGCAAGATTTTGATTACTTTTCGTGATTTTTAATTATTTTTAATCCTCTGTAGGCTATTATGTATGCACTAGCTGTGTGTTTGTCTAAGCCTTTCTCTCTCATTATCTGTTTATGTGTTATACTATTACTTGTCCCCTTTGGATTGACTAATATAATTGTAAATCCATTTTTTAAAGCCTTGATAATACCGTGTTGTAGTATTTGTTTCTTAGGAAACTTAGCTATCTTACGGTTAGCACATGGATTATAAGTGAACTTCCTAGTCTTTATCCTTGATAGATCCTCAAAAACAATATAGTCCACTCCTATTCTCTTACACCACCTTAACGCACTTGCTAAAGCATTAAGTCTAATCCACTTAGCTTTCTCTCTTGGAAACCCATGTGATACAGTCTCACTATACCAAAAAGTCTTCATAGCAACCAAGACACCACTACCATCTATAACTACTACGTTAAGCCTATCACTATTAATATAAAAACCAGCAACCAAACCATAGCCTCTAGGTTTAGGTATTGAGAAATACTTGAGATAGAGGTATAGAGGTACTTGTACATGTATCCTCGGATACTCTCTAAAACTAATTATAGCTCCATATCCATCCTCTCTACCAATAGCTAGTCTTACCAACTCCCTTAGTAGTGGAATATACTTTCCTCCAAAGAATGCTCTAGCTTTAATCCATGAGCTATCCCAAGGATACTTAATTAAAACTATGAAACAACTAGTACTTGGTATAAGCCTGATGTTTCTATTACCCTTATCCCATTTACTGCCTCTACTAGCAATCCAGAACCTATGTATATCAACTAGTATCCTACTCTTACCTGTATTTTCTTCAAAGAATCTAATGTTTCTAGTAATAGCCTTAGCATTCTTATAGGCTGTTTCAAGATATATGTAGTTTGGTAAAATGTTGTAGAGTATTTTGGTTGTTTCTTTATGGCTATAGCCTCTCCATAATAGGTTTAGTGATTTCTTAACAGTTTCTGCATATGCTCTTGCTAATCTAGTAAGCTTCATATAGTCTTGTGGATTATCTATTACTAGTCTACCATTTATAGTTATAAATCTATAGTCTTCTAGTGTTCCTGGATTGTCTGTTATTATTTTACCAGCTATCTGGTACAATGACATGTACTATAACCTCCTTTCCATGTAGATGCTTTATCTTCTCAACAACATCCTTTGGTATTGATACCGAGTATCTAGGATACCCATACTTATCATAACCAGCACTAATTACTCTAGACTTAAACACATAGTGTTCCATTGGTATAGCACCCTCAATAATAATTAGTAGCAGTAAAACTTATAAATGTTACTACCAATAATATGTATTGAGAGCTAGGTGGACGACCCAATGAAGAGACAGAGGTAAGGATGAAGCCTAGCTCAATGAAACCCTACCTTCACTCAAGGGAGTCTAGTAGATGGAATGAAGGAGGCTAACCAATGAAACTAGACTCCCAAAGAGCGGGGGTAGGGCAAGTCAGGGGTGATGAGGGCGATTCAATAAAAGTAATTAGAAGTACTTTAAAGTGATGACAAAGCCAAACCCTATACCAATAACTACTAATACTACTGAACCAATAACTCTATGGCTATGTGGTAAACTATATATTACTTCTCTAGTCTTAGACTTAACCCTCCCTCTCCCACTAACTATCCCTTCAAGTAAGAACCCTACACCCATCCCAATAATAATGCCTGAACCAGCGTGGTCAAACAACATACCTATACCAAGACCAAGAAACATGCATGCTACAAAAATACTCCAACCCATATCAAGTCTCCTCCATACTATACATGCAGTCAATATATGGGTGTATCTAGTTTAATAGCTTACAGATTCTATAGATTTTCTAGTAAAGAAACACAGTAGCTAGTTAATGTCTAATGGATAAACTAGGTGTCTATATTATGCAAGACAGTAAAGACATAATATAATAGATCAGGTAATTTATTTAAAAAGTATAGATGTAAATACCTAGTGTGAACTCTATAATTCTTTTAAACCTTACCATAAGTAGAGCTAGAGATAGTTAAGTCTAGACCATTATTGTATCTATAGAATAGTCTATAACTCTATCTTACTTATAAATAAACGATGACTTGATCATAGCCATTTAATTATTTACGCTCTATATTTATTAGTATTAAATCTAGAGATAATTTTAGAAGACTGCTGGTTGATTTCCTTTGAGTGCCCTACTTATGGTAAGGCTTAGTGAGGCTTTAAAGAGAATTATAGAAATTGCTAGAAAAGTTGAGCTATCTAATGGTAGTGAAGAGGATCTTAAGATTGGTGTAGAGAAGGTTTTTGAGCAGTATGTGTGGAAAAGACTTGAAATACCCAGTCCTAGATATGAGTATAGGGTTGATATAGGGACTTATGCTAGATCCTATGGCAGGATAGACGCACTCTATGGATTAACTATTTTCGAGTATAAGAAACCAGGTGCTTTAAGAACTAGAGAGCGGGATGAAGCTGTTAGAAAGCTTGTAGAAGAATATATCCCTGGGCTTCTTAGAGAGGAGTGGGTTAGAGTACTAGTTTCTAAAGCTAGAGAGAAAGGCTTATCACCTAGGATAATGGGGATTGTGATTGATGGTTATGGTGTAGTTTTTATAGAATACTGAGATAATGATCTTTGGATCACGTGTACGAGGTTGTTTTAAATCAGATAGCGATATAGATATCGTTGTTAAGCTTAGTGAGCCAATTAGTTTACTAAATATTGTTGAAATGGAGGAGTTTTTAGAGAATTGTCTTGGTTTAAGAGTAGATCTTGTTCTATTTAGAGAAATAAAACCGTTAATTAAGGAGAGAATTCTTAAAGAGGCTATTGTTATATGAGTAGAGACTCAGTCTTATGAGTGATAGAGTTATTCATGGATACTATAGTATTGATCCAGCTATTGTGTGGGAGACAGTAAAACATGGTATATCGAGGTTGAAAAGATTGATAGAGAGTATAGTGAGAGAGTTAGGAAGTTAGTAGAGAATAGCTTTCTTTATAAACTAGTTTAGGAGTATGTTAGCTTGTTATTATTAGTGTTTCTGAGGATGCTTCTAATGTTTTAAGCATTTTATCAACTCTAACACCATGTATTGGTGGTAGACGGATTGGTGGTTCTAGTTCCTCGTTTTGCTTCAATGCTCCACGTGCCACTAGTTCATCTATTATACGCTTCCTCAATTCTTCATCAGCTAGTTCACTATGGTATATTGTTGATAGTGTTGTACGTAGCATTGAAGATAAGTGTTCATCACCACGTTCTTCATGTATGTGTGGGTTTCTTGGTTCAATCTGGTACACTTCTATAGTATGCTTTAGTACATCACTAAACCTTGGCCTCCTAACACCACTATACTCTTCAATCATATAAACATACTCGTATGACTCTATAGCAAATCCTCCTGCAAAACCTATTCTCTCAGCAAGTTCTATAGTCATAGCGTGTTCTCCAGAACAACTAGTCTTAATAATATCTGTTTCAAACCTTGTTATACGTGCTATAAGTTTGTTCATATACTTATTAGTAATCTCTGACACACGTCCACGCCTTCGGAAATAGAATCTCTTACCAACAAACTTTGTCTTATAAGGCCATTTTATACGGACCATAGCATACCTTGATCTAGCCATATAGAATGCTGTAGCATATACATCAACATACTCATTAACAGCACCTGGTATATAGTTGTCTGCATCAACAAAACCCACATATCTACGATCCATAGCTTTAGCAAGCAGTATGCCAAGAACCATCCCCTCACCCTTACCATTACGTACAAGCCCATCATCACCGAGTAAGTAGGGGTATCCAGCTTCAGTTAAAGCATCACTCCATACAGGATCCTTCTGGTGAACCATAATGAATGGCCTACGTGTTAGACGGTAGAATTGGAAAACAATATCAGACTCTATACGATAATAGTCTATATGGTCACGACTACTATTAGAAACAATAATAACAAGAGCTTCATGGGGAATACCGCTAAGAACACCTTCAAGAACCTTAGGATTATCATTCTTAACAGGAACGACAACAGCCATACGAGACTCAATATCCTCAAGCTCACTACGGCCAAGATTAATAATACCAGGAAGCTCACCAGTAGGCTTACTAGACCTACCACCAGACAGCTCAAGAACCTTCTGAACATCATAAATCCTAAGACCACCAATCCTCTCCATATACCTAGGCATCTCAATCCTCATAAACTACACACCCTATATAGCATATAGAGATAGTAAACCCTTAAAGTACTAAAAGCTGGAGAGTCTCTACACACTCTACCTAAGATAATATAGTGTATAAACCATGTTAATAACAATTATCACTAACTTAGCAGACAATGAGGTAGCTCCACTATGTTTTAAGGAAGACTCCCAACGTCCTTAGGGGAGGCTATCTAGTAATTCTCTTTATATCTGGGAATTTATCAAAATCTCTATCAAATGAATAGACTTCATTTATTCCATGTCTCTTCATTATACTATATGCTAAAGCATCATTTATTCCAACACAGTACTTTCTAGCAATTTCTATAGATACTAAATAGTCACTCCATTCTATAGGTACAATAACTATATTTTTCTTTAAAAGTATAGTCTCTATAATCTTAATAGCATGATCAAGTGGAGTATATTCCTCTAATATATTAGCTATTTCACCTAGATGAACAACAGTAGTGACCACTTCCTCACCACTATTCACTCTATAAATAATGCTCTTCGCACCATTCTTTAACAAAACTTCATGTTCTCTAAGCTTTCTCCTAGGCTTAAGAAATGCATAGAGGAATACATTAGCGTCAATAAATCTAGGCATTCTCTCTAAGCTCTCTCTTTACTTTTTTCCAGTTGCTAAGATCGCTCTCTATATCTACCTCTATTGAATCAAAATATTTAGTAAGGTCTATGGAGTCTTCAGGAACTATCTCTATTGAACCCTCCTTAATTCTCAATATAACCCTTCCAGATCTGACGTATTTGTCTCTCCACTTCTTTGGAATAACTATACGTCCTTGTCTATCAATCTCCTTAACCACCACTTCCAAAGATATTCCACCAAATATGATATATTATACCAGCTGTGTAAATATTTATACCATTTATACCTTAATAACATTTAGGTTT
>CAYZRH010000087.1:0-5316 GCA_964480805.1 uncultured Desulfurococcaceae archaeon | reverse complement strand
AGGATAGACATTAACTTGGGATTTAGGGATTTTGTAAGGTACATACTGAACACAAGAACCAGCCATCACCCTCTCACCCTAGTCTTCCTCTTTCTAAGAGACAGAGTAATGTAGTCAGGTAAGCGTGGTCTAAGGCTCTTAAGCTCCCTGATAACATCCTCTAGATCACTGTCGTCAAGCTCGATCCCATAGTCCATGTAAACCTCGGCCTTGAAATGCTCTGGAAACTCCCTAATATGATCAATAACGAAATCAATATGCCTAGCAACAAGCAGCCTAGCAACAACCTCAGCACTAGTGTATTGCTCAACAGAAGAACCAAGAGCATCACTAACCCCATCACCCATACAGGCTGCACCCCTTCTCAAAGGCGTAGGCAACAAGCTCGGTCTCCAGCTCTCTTATCAGCTTGAGAATAAACCTGGCCTTAGCCTTGATCTGCTTAGCTAGCTCTGGATCTATCACATGACTCCTCTTGATGTTCTTGATATAGTTAATGATAGCATCCAGGTACTCTAGAACCCTCTCGGGATCACTAAGACCTTTAAGAATCAAACCCTCTCTAACATGAAGCCTAGAGACATACTCGTATGTATCAGGCCCTAGATAGCATTTATGCACCTTCCTCTTACCACCATCAACCCTACTATAATGGACAGCATAGTAGTAGACACGATCACCATTCTTCCTACGCTCAATATAAGAATATGGTAAGCCACACCTAGGACAAACCCTAACAGCAACAGCTTTAGCCATCACACACCAACCTCCTCCTGAGTCTTTAGCTCCATGAGAACTCTTGTCCTGAACTCTGGATCACTAATGAACAGCCTTATCATAGCCCTAACAACATCAGTCATATCAATGTTCCCTAGATCGACACATAGCTTCTTGAACTTACGGTGAAGACTTTGAGAAAGACGGACAGTAAAAACAACCTTCTTATTAGACTCCATAGAGGACATAGTTTGAACCCCCACACAATCACCCCTCTATACTACTGTTTAGAAGTATAGAAGTATAAAAGTCTTCTTACCAATAAGTACTTAAGTATTCACGTAGGATTACATATACTCTGTTCTACAAAACTGTAGACTAGATGATTAGCTATGAAGAAGTATACCGAAATATTACTAGTTTTAAAGGTGTTAAACGAGCTTGGAGAAGCCTCTATAACCGCTATACAACGAAAAGCAAAGGCTGGCAACTGGTATGCTGCTAAAATGGCTCTAGTCTATCTTAAAGAAAGAGGCTTAGTAGAAGAAAAATATGATCCAGGGCCACCAGGTAAGTTTGTCTATAGATTAACATCAAAAGGAAAGGAAGCAGCAGAACTAGCCATAAAACTCCTAGAGTACTTGGAGTGAAGGTAAATACTCATTCTTTTAAAACAATATAGCATTCAGTTTTTACTTCTGATATCTTACCATGGAGCATTAATTCAGCCAATATACCTCGGAGCCATGATAAACTCTTGAAAGAACTACGTAAGCCTAGCCAAGATGCTATATCCTTAAGGCTAGCACAGGGAACTCCTGTAGAGACAATATCCTTTATAGCATGCATAACAAGCTCATACTGACTACCTAGTGAGAGCCCTTCATAGAAATAGCTCTTCTTGATGGTTGTAGCTAATGTCTTTATAGAGTCAATAATATAGTTTTTAGCCTTGCATAAAGCATCTAACTTATCATCCACTAATCCAACACGATACAAAGCCTCTGCAACATATATAATTGAACGAGCCTTTCCATCATAGCTTGGATCGACATACCTTCCTTTTCCTACAAGGAAACGGGGTATAGAAAGGTTCTTTACAGCATCTGATACCTCAATTACAAGTCTAGACAAGGTCTTTTCCAGCTCATTTTTATCCCCAAATAAGGGAGGCTTTAATCTAATTGCTAGAACATGATCCCTTACATCATGCATGCATTTATAAGCTAGAGTGTTTACTATATCATCTCTACTAGGTATATGCTCTAGTATTAAGTAATAGTCAATATCCTTGGGACGAACTATAATATCGTCAGCTTTTCTAGTTCTAGCAAAAACATCAAGCTCTAACACATTACGTAAATACCTATAACTTAATGTATAGCTACGATAGCTTATGCTTTTCAGTTCATACACTCTAGCTATATTGGGATGAATAGCTCTTACAAGCATGTTAAGAGAACCAATACCACGCCCTATAAAACTTGTATGTAGCCCCCTGTAGCAATAAGCCTTGGAGAACCAGCAAACCATACAGGATACAGTTCATCAACCCCCCTATAAACACCATACAACTCTATCCCATCAAGCATTATATTCATATAATCACTAGTTGACAAGACACTAATGACAGGAGGATCTGCCTTATCTATATCCCTAACATGTATAACTCTCTCCCTTCTGAAAACCAGTCCTCTCAACCGTTTACCAAGCTTACTAATAAATCTTCCATGTATCCTCACATATCGGTACAAAAGTCTCTTAATATACGGATATAGATCACGTGAAAATGAAATAGGATATCCACCTTCATACCCTACTATAGGATGAGGTACTACGTAATAAACACCATTATTCTCAACTAAGAAGCCATAAGCTTCAACATAGCCGTTAGGTAAGGAAGAAATAAAGTTCTTCATAAGAATAGAAATAGTCTTAAAACCATAGCCACCTCCCTTTATAACAGCCTCTGAATAAGGAGCTACATTATCCTCAATAGCGTCTTCCCCATCATCCTCTATTCTCTCAAAAAGCTCTTCATCAGAAACAACTTCACTAAACTCCTTAAACATCATTACTCTCTTACCTCTATCTATCAATATACTTTAAACAAATTTATAAAGAGAACCAAGTAAAGCTATGGGAATAAGGCTTTTGAGATCCTTATTTTCCAGCCAACACGTCTATCCCTTGTTATATAGAGAACACCTGCAGCCTCTAAAGCCCTTACAGCTTCCTGTACATCTATACTACTAATACTACTAGATACAAACCTAGAGACCTCCTCTGCTAGAGACTCAAAAAACCCTAGAGAATCACTAGGCCACCAGTACCTCCTACGTCTACTAATACTAAAACTATAGAGAAACTCCAAAACAGCCCTTTCAGTATCTGTAAGCTCTCTACCAAGAAACTCCATAGCTCTCTCAACAATATTATTAAAATGAATGGAATTATGAATTTTTGTGAATAAATTTGAATTTCTATGAATATCTTTGAATAAATTAGAATAAATTTGAATTTTTGTAGTCTTTCTATCTTTGTCTACTTCACTTTTTAAATAATTATTTAAAAATTTGATTAAGTGATCTTGATAGAAAGGTTTAAATATATTTTCTAGATTTTTAGCTATTCTTTCTCCATTAGGTGTTAGTGTCCAGAAGCCTTCTATATAGCTTACTAACCCCTTCCTTTTAAGAGTGGATAGATACTTTGAAATCTTCTTTGTTGGTTCTCCTGTTAGGAGTGAGATATACTTTGTGGGAGCTAGAGAGTGGCGTAGTATTAGTAGTATTTTTATAGTTAGCTCACTACTAAAGCTGTACTCTCTACGTCCCATAACCTATACCTCTATACTATTGTTTAGAAGTATAGAAGTATAAAAGTCTTCTATCTAATAACACTTTTAATCAAATGTGAAGTATTTAAGTATTTAAGCATTGAAGTATCTATATAGGGAACTGTTATGTCTAGCAATGATATTGTTAACAAAGAATTGAATGAATTACTTAGTATGATAGATGATGTTTGTAGAGATCCAAAATTAGCTGTTGATTTCTACAATAAGGTTGAAAAGGTTATCTCCTTAACTGGATACAAAAGGTATATCATCTATATAGAATTAAATAAAAAGGAAGATATATTTTGGTACTATATACCAACACTTGTAATTACTTATAAAAGAGAAGATCATGAGAAAGCCAAATTAGTAGATACAGCTTTGAAAAGACTATTTCTATTTATTGCACTATATAGGAATCCAAGCTTACGAGATCAGCTAAATAGAGAGATTAAATCATCCGAAATTATACAAAAGCTCATAGAACACTATAAACAAATGCGTGAAGAATACCATGTTAGGTAGGGGGTGGTTCCTGGTTTGAGTCTTACTACCAAGCCCATTAAGAGGTATATTACAGATCTTGAAAGAAGCCAATACGGATACTTTACTTACGTGTATGAAACTAAGGAAGCTACTTTAGATACATTATTATCTAAGCTTACTGCTGAAAGCCATATAAACTGGTATAATGTAGCTGTTATTACAGAAAAAAGACGTCAAAAAGGTAAGAACTATCGTTCATACACAAGGGAACCACCAAGTATTCAGGAAATAGATGGGATGAAAATAATATATACATATACTCATGAAACAACAAGCCTAAAAGATAGCGGTCTTTTTGATAATTTCCTAAAAATATTACCAGATGATATGGCTAAAGAGATTGGTAAACTTCCAGTAGAGCTGATTTCAGAAATAATATTTGTTCAAGGTAAGGAACGAGTTTTAGCAATAATACCAAATTCTTCTAGAAAAGCTGTAAATAAGTACATTATGGGTGTCTTTAAGAGATCTAATATAATTGTTAAAAACCCTTTGTATATTCCAGGTCCAGAGGACTTTCTTTACTGGTTGCTAATAAAATCCCGTATAAATGACGCTATTATATCAAAAAACGGTGTATATAGGATTACAAATATTAGAAAACTTCAAGGAACAACTATATCTAAGGTATATAAAGGCTCGAGTAAGGGTAAGTCATTTTTAACAAACGATGTTATAGTCGATCTAATAATCCATCAACAAGAGTTGGTAAACGATTTAACAATAATAATTACTGATTATCATAAGAATGAATATGGTGTTTCATTTATTAATATGGATGGAATAATTGTCTATGATATTAAGGTCCGTTTCTCCAATATACATGCACCTAATCCTCTCATAAAGCGATTAGTCATATTAAACGAGCTGTTTACCAGGATAATACCCGATTTAGTTGATGCATATAATAGCGATAGCTCATGGGAGCGATTAAGGGAACAAATAGCTGAGAATGCTAGAAAAATGACCATTGACAAATTTAGAGAGTTCTTAAATAGCATAACCAGATCATAAACTCCTAGTACATTCGAAAGGCACTAATCTTTTAGTAACTGGTTACTTAAACCTGATCTCTATATAGGGTGTGGTATATTCTATTATAAACTTTATAACACTAAATATTTTTAGCAATCCTACAATAATCTTTTTGAGACATCTACATCTTCCCTCAATAACGTATTTTGGTTTTAATCTTATATTAACAGAACCTGTAT
>CAYZRH010000086.1:0-5450 GCA_964480805.1 uncultured Desulfurococcaceae archaeon | reverse complement strand
TTTAGAAAAATATCTAAAACCCTGGCTAAACATGGAGAACCCGCATAACCATATCAATCAGCCTCCATAAACTCTGTGGAGACTCTTTATAGTTGATCGAGGCTCCGATTGAAAGTAAACCCCTAAACCTCTCAGTTAAATACATTTACTTCCAGTAGAGAAAGAAGACAGCTTCCATGGATGCTGTTTTTCTCTAGGTGCGGTGTTTTTGTGAGGAATATATGAATGTATCATTTTGGGTATTATACTTTTTGTTGGATAATATATGGTTTCTGGTAGGCCTAGTTTATAGTTGTTTATGATGGGAGTGTATTGGTAAGACTAGGCTTATTATAGAGTGGGTTAGGGGTAAGCCTTATGTTTAGTGTCCGCCAGCTAGTGATGATGCTATTTTTGTCTAGGGTTTCACGTGCTATTGATGATCAGCTTGGACTAGGTGTTTTCTATAGAGTTTCTTTTAAGAGTGTAGATGATCTACTTGGTTTATTGTCTAGAGTTTATAGTGGTAGACTTGTTATCGTACTTGATGAGTTTACTTATTGGGTACGCTATAGTTCTAGAGTATTGGGTGAACTACAGTACTTTATCGACTATATCCTGTCTAGTACTAAGTTTATCATTGTAGTGTATAGTAGTCTTGTTGGTGTTATGTATGGGAGTGTATTAGGCTACGGTAGTCCATTGTATGGTAGGATGATCCTTGGTGTGTTAAAGAATTTTTAAGCATACTTAATAAAGCTGATTGTATAGAGTCTATGGACTAGTAGGTGGTATACCATACTATCTAACGTACATATATGGATCAAGTAGTCTGCGTGAAGTAGCCATAACCAATATATGATGAGCCGTGCTTGTTGTTTAGAGAAGAGTTCTGTAATTTGGAAATCTATTACTCTACAGTATCAGCTATAGCTCATGGATATAATAGGTTGTCAAGTATATTTGATTATGCTGATGTACAGAGAACACACTTACCTAAACATCTTAGAATACCAGTTGATCTAGAGTATATAGGCTATGTAAGACTATTGTTTTCTAAAAGAAGTTAGTATTATGTTAAAGACCTTATATTAAGGGCATGGTTTAAACTAGTAGAGCCAAGGCTTCACCTAGTAGAAGCTGGCTGTTGCAGCTAGGGATAAGGGAGAAGCATATGTATATGAGATTAAATAGAGTGATCTAAATAGGAGAGACTTGGAGAGAGCATAATAAATTATTAAAGAAGGTGGGAAAGATAGTACTAGGAGAATACAATGTAAAAACATTCACAGTTACAAGAAACTCTCCTAAAACAACAAGACACATATACACATCTAGCCGGACTCCATAAACACTATCTAATAGAGACTATTTATCATTCTCTACTAGAAATAGAAGTATTAAACTAAGGAGAAGAGCTTTAAACAGCTATGAATAGCCTATACAGGGTGTAATGGAAGTTGCTTAAAATAAGCTATGTTATACTTCCATGTTTAACCGAGGGGCTAGCTCTTATAAGGTAAGAATTAATGGTAGGAAAATACAGGGTACTCCATTACTTGTTATTGAAACATCTTCTAAAACACTTATACCTTTAGTATTAACTATAACACTATAACAACAATAGAGACTATACGGTCTCCCTCAACACTAATAGTTTTGGACAAGTCATCAACAATAGCTCTAGATAGAGTAAACTCTACTAGTAAACCAAGTTCACTACCAATAGAACTAATAGACTCCTCATGCTTCCCATAATGCTCATCAAGTCTATCAAGCCTCTTCCTATGCTCTCTAAGCTCTATAAGAATCTCGTTAAACTCACGATCATGTCCCTCCAGCTTCTTCCAGATCCTCTTAATCTCTATCTCATGCCGATCAAGCCTTTCCAGTATTTCATTAAACTTCTTATCATGTTGTTCTAGCTTTTCCCAAATCTTCTTAACCTCACTCCATATATTCTTGATCTCTCCTTCAATACCAGTAATCCTTTCTTCCATGTCTTAACAAGATCTTTTCATGTCTATCTAGTCGTTCTAGTATTTCCTGGAATCCTAGTATGTTGGCTAGTATGTATCTAAATTCTTCATCTTCTTTAACTAGTTTTATTATATGTTTCTTTAGTGTTGTTGGACTCACTTTGGGATACACTGTCTACTACACACGTATTTCTCCACTATCTTTATCTCTTATTTATAAAGTGTTTTTCTAGAGCAGTTCTATATGGTTGTTTATGGTAAGGTTTATCATTGTCTATTGGTATAATATATTGTGTTGGAGGGGTAGTGTGTTTATGGATAAGTGTTTTGTTCTTGAGCTATCTATACTATGTTTTATTATTTTATGGATTGTAGCTGGTGTTATTGGTTCATATAATGTATTATCTAGTTATTGGAGAATGTATGAGAAAGACCTAGCCAGTGGTAGGCTTCCAAGAGTATATCCTGTTTCTATGAGTGGTGGAGACTGGGCTATGGTTTTTCTAATACTTATTGCTCCAGGTATTGTTCTTGGTGTTTTATGGTTTGAGAGAGTGTTGGTTAAGCGTTTAATAGTCTTTCTAGCATATATTGTATATTCTTCTCCACAACTTATACTTGTTTTAAAGCCGCAGATGTATGCTCCACCATACCCCTATGTACCTAGTAGCTCTCTTGGTATACTGTTTTTTACTAACATGCATAATATTGTTATATGCTATAGCTCCTCTAACTCTATACTATATAACTCTATAACTATAGTATCTCTATCAACACTAGTATTCACTCCACTCATACTATACACTTGTATAGCTATATTGATGCATAGGATTAAGCCTGGAGGGGTTCCATTAGCGTTTGTAGCAACCTCAGTTATACTAACAGTAGCGTATATTACATCACTGTATCATATCAAGGCACACTTTGAACTAACTAGAACTGACCCACTATACATAATTTCTCTAACCTATGTTATCTCCCTATTATCAATTTCATGGCTTCTAATGTTATTGGGTGCTCTAATATTCATATACTCTACAGTATACCTATGGTATAGTAGGTCTATGGGTGTAGATGTTGTAGTTGATGGAGCATACTCTGTTATACGTCATCCACAGTATATTGTTTTGCTCTCGTTTACACTTGGTCTTTCATGGTATTGTCTAGGATACTCCCATAGCGGCTCTGATACACTCTATCTATGGATTATACAGTTTACTATATTCTTGGTAGTAGCTTATCTAGAAGAGAGAGTTCTTACTAGAGTATATGGTGTTGATTATAGAGACTATATGGGGAGAACTAGTAGGCTTTTGTGTTTAAGGTTTTTCTAAAGATTTTCTATAATAATGTTATTTTACTACCATATACTATAGATATAGTGTGGTGAGTAGTTTTTGGTTACTCTTAGAGCTGTGTTGTTGATTAGAGTTAGACCTGGTTTTGACCGTTTTGTTCTTGATAGATTATATGGTATACCTGAAGTTGAGTCTGCATACCTTATTCTTGGAGACTATGATGTTTGTGCTATAGTTGTTGTTAGAGAAGAGCTTGTCTCTACTGGTATTAATAGGTTGTACAGTATTATACGTGATCGTGTTAAATGTATTGATGGTATAATAGATGTTAATGTGTTATTGTCTCTAGGCTATAGGATTAAGAAACATGGTTTTACACCTAGAGAGCTAGCTATACCAACTACTCCTCTATAGTTACATTTATAATTATATAATAGTATCCCTTTTATGTTAGAGCTTTGTAGTAGGGTGTTAATGAATGCTACGTGTATGCTATAACGTGCTTGACTGTATAGGTAATACACCTGTTATTAAGTTGTCTAGAGTAGTACCAGGTGATCTTGATGTAGAGATTTGGGGTAAAGCAGAGTTTATGAACCCCACTGGTTCTGTAAAGGATCGTATGGCTTATTTTATGATAAAATCTGCTGAAGCAACTGGTAAGCTAAAGCCTGGTATGACAATAGTTGTACCAACAACTGGTAATACTGGTATATCTTTCTCAGCTATAGGCTCCTACCTAGGCTATAGGGTGCTCATAGTTATACCAGAGGAGATGAGTGAGGAGCGTTTCCTACTAATGAAGTTGTTTGGTGCAGAGTTTAAAACAACACCTGGTGGTGAGAGTGATGCCTATGGAGCACTAGAGTATGCTAAAAAGCTTGCTAGAGAGAACCCTGATAAATACTTTGTATTTGACCAGTGGTGGGATGAAGCTAACGTTTGGAGCCACTACCATACAACTGGCCGTGAAATACTTGAACAGCTAGGTCATGTTGATGCATGGGTTGCTCATGTAGGTACTGGTGGTACACTTGTTGGTGTAGCTTTAAAGCTTAAAGAAGCTAATCCTAAGACAATTGTTGTTGGTGCAGAACCAGCTGAGTGTCCAGTAGCTGCTGGGTGGTTCCATACTGGTAGGGAGGGTGAGTGGGGTAGGCATGAGATTGAGGGTGTTGGAGACGGCTTTGTACCAGATATTGTTAGGAGGTATAGACATATCATAGATGATTTTGTCACAGTATCTAGTGATGAAGCAATAGATATGGCTAGAAAGATTGCTAAGAAGGAGGGATTGCCAGTAGGTATATCTAGTGGTGCTAATGTTGTAGCAGCTATAAAGGTTGCCCGTAAACACAAGCTACCTCCTGGATCAAGGATTGTTACAGTACTGCCAGACTATGCTGCAAGATACTTTAGTACAAGACTATTCCGTAAACAGAGGAAACTAGCTGATCGTAGGAAGCTTTTAGAAGAAGTACGTGAAGACTAGGCTTTTTTAATAATCAATAATCTATACATTCATTATCCTATATAATCTATTTATACAGCAGACTCTATATAACTACCTTGATGTGACGATAATTGTCTATAGAGGTAGAGGAGGGATATAAGTTTAAGAATATACTACTAGATTCACTTAGCTATATTAAATCATATGGCTTCTATGGATTAGTAGTAGATCTAGTGTTAATACTAACGTTCATTCTTGATTTTTGGAAGTGTATACTGGGTTCCAAATGTTTATCCTAGTAATAGTATTCTATATCTTTAGAATAGCTATAGTGTATATGCTGTTAATGAATTCGGCTGATAATCTTGTAGAAGGGTATAGTAGAGAATACTGGTTATCAGCAACTCTAATCAAGTGTCAAGTTGTAGCTATACTAGCTCTTATAATTAGTGTAATGGTGCAGAGTCTTGGATTAATGCTATCTCTAGCTGTCTTGCTATTGTCTATAATACTACTAATTATAGGATTCCTTGGTGAATCAATATACTATATGAAGTTAGATAATGAAGTTGGACACACTGGTTTCAATATAGCTGCTATAGCTACAATACTAAGTCTAATAACGCTGTTAATAATAACCTATCTACAAGTACTATGGCTTACAATAGACTTCATTAGAATGGCTACAGTCTACTATGTAGCTGATAAAACTATTGACACTATAGCATCTAAGAGGACAAC
>CAYZRH010000085.1:0-5562 GCA_964480805.1 uncultured Desulfurococcaceae archaeon | reverse complement strand
GAATAAGATTATCTATGAACCAACTAAAATTAAATATGCTAAACTTCTATATTTTATCCCTAAACTAACTTATTACATAGCTCCTGAAGAAATACTTAACAAACTATGTACTAAGGTTAAAGAAGTTTATGAAAGAGCTTTAACTAAACTTAACTTTACTAATGACTTTATTGAGTATATAGAGTTGTATGTAGGTTTAAGAGAGTCTATGCTTACATACTGGTTAAAAGAATACTGTAAAACCAGTGTTAAAGAGCCGTCTATTATACTATCTGAGTATGAGTTAAAGACAATGCTTAAGAATAGTATAGAACAGGGTAAATCATACAACGAGTTATATCAAGCAATTGAGTTATTAAAGAATATTGATAAGGAATTAAGTAAGAAGTTAAGAAGATCTCTTAAATACTATAAGAGAAAATATAATATACAGTAATATGGTTTTGAATACACTCCATATTATCATAGCC
This sequence comes from uncultured Desulfurococcaceae archaeon, assembly GCA_964480805.1. Lineage (GTDB taxonomy): Archaea > Thermoproteota > Thermoprotei_A > Sulfolobales > Desulfurococcaceae > CAYZRH01. Next base: position 5,092 of record CAYZRH010000085.1, on the reverse strand, counting down.
TTTTAGGAACACATCACTATATTTAATGACAATGTCCCTAGATAAAATCCTTTGTGCACTCTACTAGATATTCTTAATGAATACTTAGCTTGGTTTATAGAAAAGGGATATTATGGAGTAGCTCTATAAGATATACATGGGTATCCTTAATGGAGTTAGTAGATTATCTTAAACGTGGTCCTAAGAATAGACTTGAAGACTTCTACGATTACAGAGATCTTGTTGATAAATTGAGGATCTCATTTAATCTTAGTACAGTATCTGTTGTTCTTGGTGTTAGACGTATTGGTAAGACAAGTTTAGTGTTATCTACGGTATATGATTTTATGAAGAATAGGAAAGATGTATTATTTTTTCATATAGATCTACGTGGTGTAACTAGTAGAGATCAAATGAATAGTATTATACTAAGATCGCATATTATTGGTGCTAAGAGTCTAGAGTATAAATCTCCATTACTGAAAGAGTTCGATAAAAGACTTAAAGATAAGTTAACTGAAATTATAAGTTCTACTACAAGAGAGGCTAGTTTAAAGATTATAAAGTTCTCTAAAACACTGTCACGTAGACTTAGAGAAGCTGGTTATACTGGTTTAAGAGATTATCTAGAACTCTATGATGATCTATGTAGTGAGCTTAACGCTAGATGTATAATGTTTTTTGATGAAATACATGAACCAGCATTATATATAAAGAATGGTTTTAAGAGAGAAATTGCTGGTTCACTAGCTTATGCATGTGATTATCTTAGGAATCTTAAGATAGTAGTATCTGGTTCATTAGTAAGATTAACTGAGGAGATTATAAATCAAGATCCTTTAGTTGGTAGATTGACATATATAGAGTTAAAAGAACTAGATATGATCCAGGTTAGAGATTTCTTAGAGAAAGCATTAAAGCCATATATTAAGCAGGATCTAGTGAGAGTTATACCCACTTTATCAAGTGTTGTAGTATATCCTATTACAAATGGTATTATTGGATGGATTACATTGTTTGGACAATATCTTGTAGAGAATATAGGGTCTATGGAATTATCTAAGGCTCTAACAGTCTCCATTAGATCCTTAATAACTGATATGTATAAGACTGGTTTAGAGCAAGTAAATGTTCTTAGAAGATACCTTAGAGAACCAGATAAAGCTATTAAAACACTCTATCTTATATGTAAGGGTGTTAATAGTTGGAGTGAATTGAAGAATGTCACAAGTTATAGTGATGGAGTTTTGTCAAGTATTATAGAGAAACTTGAGAGATATGGGCTTGTTAAAAAGGTTGCAGATAAGTATTATCCATGTGACCCATCTATATCAGTTACTTTAGGAGCTATAGATATAGGGGAGATAACTAATAGACTTGAACAGTTTATTCAAGCAATAAACTTAATTGAATCAAGTAGATCCGGTTAAGTTAAAAACATAGCTTAGACTATTTTAACTCCATAGTGGACAATATCTACGATACCAGCAACTAATACATTTCCTTGACCTATATGCTTTAGGAGGTTTATCGCTATTTATAACTCTTTCTAAATCCTTTAGTAGGTCTGCTACAGTCTCTAGATCTATTTCTTCAAATCTCTTACTATAAACTACCTTTCTATCTTGTATAAGGACTAGTTTATGGACTGGTATACCGTGTTTTGTTAGTAGGTAGGCGTAGCCTTTTAACTGTGTAACCTGGTGTCTATAGTGTTTACGACGATAACGCTTTATCTCTACAACAACTCTTTCTCTACGGCTAGAAGCTAGTGCGTCAACTGTTATTGTAGAACCGTTTTCTAGAGTAAACCTCTTCTCATAATCAACGTGATTGGTGGAGCCTAGTGCTTCTTCTACAACACTTCTCTTATAGTCAATATCAACTTGTCCGTCCTCCATACTAACAGTGACTGGCTCTACAACATTATAGTGTGTTATAATCCATGGTATCATTGGACAGTATATGTATTCTTTAAGAAGCCATGGGCAAGGACTATATGATTGAGACAGCTGGTATACCATGTTCACGGACCTCACTCCAAGGCCTACCAATAACCTTGATCTTTGTTTGTTCTAAACCAGATAGCATGAATATGTGTACACAATCAGTACTCTGGTCTATTAATCGGCGAGCCATTCTCTCAATATCCTTAACAAGTGAGCTACCGCCACGTCCTATGAAGAGGCTACGCTGTATTCTTTCAAGCCCTTGTCTTTTAAGAAAGCCTGCAAATGCTTCTCTCCTAATATTATCACTTATATCATATGCTACAATGATCTTCAAAGCCTACCAATCCTCTATAAATCCTTTAAACTCCTTATAGTCTCTAACACAACTTGCTAGTTCAAAAGCAATTCTCTTAAACACATTATCTAGTCTCCCACGTTCCTTACGGTTATAGCCTACCCTCCTCTCCATATTGTCTTTAAACAACTTGATCAGCTCTACACGACTACTATAATCTATAACTCCATTCTCATCAACAACTGGTTTCCAACCCTTATAGAATGCCTTAGTTAACGGATAGTCTACACAACTAACACGAAACATTTCTACATAGTCAAAAGCTAGTACTGGCTTACCACTACGTTCAACATGTATATAGCCTAGATAGGGGTCTAGACCAGCTAGTACTAGAACTCTCCAAGCCTCTCTATACAATACTCCATAGAGGTAGTTTAGAGATAGGTTAAACGGGTCTCTACCAGCCTGGTTTCTACCATTAAAACCAATACCCCTTGGTAGAATCCTAGCTATAGCAAACCAGTATTTCTGTGCAGCCTTAGCTTCTATAGCAACTATCTCCTTCCTCAAAGAACCAAGATCTGCTGCTTCAATCTCCTCAATTTTCCCCAGCTCCTCTAATATGCTATAGTATGTACTACGTAGTGATTCATCAGCCAGTCTTCTAGCATAATACTTTACATGTCCTGCCTGATTAGCTATTTTAGAGTATGCTATAGTCTTAGCTATACCGTATCCAAACTCTGTATCATATACCCTATACTGTTTAATCCTAGTATCTACTGTACGGTTTATGAATGGAGGATAGATCCTACCAATAGGCAGTCCATGGCTATCAAGAAAAACTATGTCAACACCAGCATCCATTAGGAATCTTACAGCTCTAGATGTTATAGATACACCACTACTAGCTATAATGAGTGAACGCAGTGTTCTTGGAGAAAACTCTTGCTTACTACCATCACGATCCCTTATAACAAGCATCTTCTTACGAATACCAATACTCACACCATAACCTGTTACTACAACATCTTTAGAGTAGCTCATCTCTAACCACCCCCACCACGGCATACTGGATAGTATGGACAAGACTCTGGACAATGAAGCGGTATTGGTGGTTCCCTCTCTGATAACAGCATGTCTATGATCTCGTCTCTTTCATCAATAAACTGTTTTCTAAGACTTGTTGATAGATAGTATGGTTTAACGCTAATCCTAACTGGATATTCTGGTATACCCTCAACATATATTATTAACCCATAGTTTACAGGTATCTCATAGTTAGCTTCAAGCACTAGTGCATAACCAGTAAGTGCTAGTCGGTGGAAATCCATTGGCTTACCATACTTTATCTCAACAACAACTCCTTCACCAAAAGCATCTACACGTAAGTTCTGGCTAAGACCAAGCATGGAGCCGTCTATATGGTGTTCAGTAATCCATATCAATCCCTCATAACCACGGCTGCCAGGATGCCATATAGTCCGTAGAGCCATTGAGCCTACGTAGGTGTGTGCTAGTCTTTTAAATAGCTTCCAACACCACGGCTCACCACCTAGGTCAATACCTTCTCTACTAAACTCGTTTCTTGCATTCTCAACCATGTAGTCATATACATCACATGGGTCGCTATACCTTGTTGATGCTTCTAGAAACAACTTGTTAGCTATATGGAATACACTATGAATGATTAATCCTATCTCTAACTGTCTAGGTAGACTCTCTACCTTTACACATTTTACTCTACGTAGCCATAAGTCTCTACGTGTAGGACAGTATTTTGCTACAACATCACTCATTGTTAGTCCAAGATACGCTCTTGGACGTAGTGGTGGTTGATCCCATCTCCAACCCCTCCACTCATCATCAACTGGGTCAACTGCTATATGGTAATGTAGTCTTCTTAAAACCCTACTTAAGTAGGGCTGTGTTAGCACCATAGGTAATACCCATGTATTACTACAGTATTACTCTAGAATTGATCATATATAGTTGTTTAAGTATTAACAGTATATCCAATAGTGATATAGATCATTGTCAGACCGCATCATAGACTTACATAGTCTACTTAACCATCTAGACAAATAAACACAATCACTATCGGATATACTTGATTATCTCTATAGAGTTTATGGTTAGTCTATAAGAGTTGCTAATTCTGTTGGATATATTCTATAGCCTTTTCTAATAATTGCTAGATTGTATTTCTTAAGTTTTGTAAGGTATTTTTCAATAGTTGTTTGTGCTAAACCTGTATATTCAGCTATTTCTCTTATCTTTAATCCTGGATGCTTTCTGATAATATTGATTATCTCTTTCTCTCTTCTTGTAAGCTTCTTCCTCTTAGTTACAAACTCTATGTCTAGGAATGATAGTTTTGCATTTATTAAACCAAATCTTGTCTCTATACAGAATTCCTTGTTACTAGATACTAGTCCAAGAACAAGTATTGTACTTAGTATATCGTTTCCACTATCAAGTATCCCTACAATAAGTGTGTCTAACTGATTAGCTAGTTGTTTAATAAAAGCTATAGACCTAATAGGCTTCTTTAAATCAATTTCATAAACAACTGGTTCACAACAACCAAGTTTAACAAGATCACTTGATAGAGTAGTAATATCATACTCTTGTGTATCCATTAAAGGCTTAGCAACAAACAAATATACTCTAGAACCCCTACTACAACCATAACCACGTATACAAGAATATATAAAACCAACATTAGCACCATAACTACAGAAAAACGAATAAACCAAAACACATCACCCAATAAAAACTACACAAAACAAATATATAAACAAAACCACTTAAAAACAAAACACACTAACGAAGATCAAGAACCCCCTCTGAACATAATGTAATG
>CAYZRH010000084.1:0-5905 GCA_964480805.1 uncultured Desulfurococcaceae archaeon | reverse complement strand
CTATCACCAGTTGATCTGTTGAGAGCATACTCTATTGTAGGTGGTACACCAGCATATCTATCCCATGTATATGGGTCTAGTAGTCTTAGAGAAGTTGTTTATAGAGTTGTTTCTCCAGGTAATCCATTGGTTGATGAAGCATATAATTTGTTGAGACAAGAAGTTAGAGAGCCAAAGACATACATGTCTATACTCTATGCATTATCACATGGATATAATACACCAGTAGAGATTAGTCGTGTAACAGGAGTTGATCCAAGGAATATTGGTAAGTATCTAGAGGTTCTTAGTGAACTAGATATTGTTGTAAAAAAGACTCCACTAGGCTTCCGTAGAGGATCAAGAATATTCTTTAGAGATCAATACTTTAGATTCTGGTTTAAATTCATACATAGACTACGTAGACAGATAGAGCTAGGTTATGTAGATGAAGTATTGGATTATATTCTAGAGAATATAGATGAACATACGTCACAAGCTTTTACACAGTTTATAGAGGATCATCTTATGGAGTTTAATAGACTAGGGTTATTAAAAGCTAAACCAATAGAGTATGGTTCATGGTGGTATAAAGGCTATGAAATAGACTTAATTGTACGTGAACCAGGTAAGACAACAGTCTTTATAGAAGCTAAGTGGTCTCGTGGAAGAATTATTGATGGTATACATGTATTAAAGTATCTTGAGAAGAAGTCAAGACATACAGGATTACACTCACCTATAAACCAATACCTTGTATTCTATAGAGAAATAACTGATCTAGAGAAACCAGTATATAGAGTTGATGAAAGTAGAGTTATCATAGACTATAGCAAGATATATCCAAAAATACGTATGTTAATTGATGGAATAAGACAAAACACATCCATATAAAAAGTCTACAGTAGTGAGAGATTTTAGAGACTTATGTGTTGAGTTTACAACAATAAGGTATACGTGTAACTACTATAGGTGTGTTATACTTAGGTACTTCATCATGGAAGTCAGGATCATCAGTCCATATACAAACTTGTTCATTAGGATGTAGTTTAGCTAAATATAGTGCTATAGCTAAAATGGGTACATCATCTGGATCTCTATTACCTATGATTCTTTCAGCTTCTATACAAGATTCTCTATCTATTCCATGTACATCTAATTCAATAACTCTAGCTTTGGCTATACTAAAGAGTGTTATAAAGAAGTCAATATATCTATTCTATATAATACATCCTCTAAAGCATATTTACCAGTTTCAATTCTTCTCTTAGTCTTATTAATGACTTCTCCAATTTTATCAATAAATTCATCTAATACAGGTTCAATAATTAAGTATTGTGAATGACATGTCTCTAGACATTTTCTAACTAATTCACCTTTTATTAAAGCACTTATAATTACGTTAGTGTCTATAACATACATTGTACACTCTTTACTCAAGGAAAACACCAGTATATCAAAACTATATATTGATACTATATATTCTCGTAGACAACGTTGTACATACCATTAGCTATATACAATACTATAAGAGGCTTTAAGTCTAGCTTATGCATCATAGTTATCTCTCTAGATAACCTAGATGTATAAACAAGTATTGGTATTGACTTAATTGAACCTATATGTTTAGATGCTTCAACATACTTCTCAATAACTGTAAGATCCCTAGGTAGATCGGGTCTTGCTCTAAACTCTATTATATATAGTGTTCCATTATACATTATTGTAGCATCCGGCCTAGCATTTAATGGTAGTCTAGGTTCAATAGCTATATACATGCTATCTCTAGGTATATGAAATCTATCTGATAAATAGTCTATGACAAAGCCTAGATACAGATTTACTCGTAACCTCTCTCTAACAGCTCTTGCAATATCCCTCTCATAAAGCATAGACATAGATCCTACACCAGATATTCAATTATACTAGATTCTAACTCCATGGAAAATACTAATATACTGCAACTTAATATACCTAACCAACAACGATCCAGTAATTAAGATAAACTCTTTTTAACAATATCTAACTCTTTAACTATATATAAGACTTAGTTGGAAGAGCTAGAAACTACCCAAGTCTAGTTATAGATATAAGCACCGAGATCTATGAGACATATTGTTTTATGTATTAGATGACGTTTTATTAAGTCTTATTTACATAGGATATAGTCTATAGGATAGCTTATGTGTTTTAACGTGTTTTTAAATTCCTACTTTTTAACAAATAGTATATTTTTAGCTAGTGTATAGAGACTATATGTAATATCCTTAGCTTAAGTAGGTGTCTTAGGTGATATAGTGTTATGGAGGAGTTGTTTAAGAGAATATCTAGTGTTAGACACGTGTTGTTACCAGGACCTATAGATGTTGGAGAGGATGTATTAGCTAGAGCATCTATTAAACCAGTTTCTTATAAGTCTAGAGAGTTTACTGAATTGTTTATAGAGACTCATAGTATGTTGAGAGAGATCCTTGGTCTATATAGTGGTGAAGTTGTTATACTTACTGGTTCTGGTGCACTTGGTCTTGATGCTGTATTGGCTTCTATACTATGTGGGTGGAATGCTAGAGTATTAATACCTGTCTATGGATACTTTGGCATCTTCGTAAAAGAGATTGTATCTAGATATACAGATAACATAGAGACTATCAACTATGGCTACCATAATCCACCAGATAGAGACATGTTGTTGAAGGATATAAGTGAGAGAGATTTTGATATACTTATACTAATACATAATGAGACTAGTACTGGCTATACATATAGGTTTCTAAGGGATTTAGCTAGAGTTGTAAGGGAGAAGAATGCATACCTCATAGTAGATGGTGTATCTAGTGTTGGTGTTGAAGAGATCCGTATGGATGAGTGGGGTGTAGACGTTGTTGTTACTGCTAGTCAGAAAGCTCTTGGAGCTATACCTGGTCTAGCTATAGTCGGTCTTAGTGAGAGAGCTATAGAGCTTATCAAGAAGGTTAGAGAGAGACGTAAACCACCATTCTACATGGATCTATGGCTATACATAGAGTATCTTAGAAAACATAAATGCTCTATAACAACACCTGGTATAAACACATTCTATACACTATACACTAGTCTCAAGAAGATCATAGATTATGGTGTTAAAAACTACTATAGACTCCATAGAGATAGAGCCTTATCTGTATACAAACGTGTTGATGAACATAGGTTAGAGACTATTGTAAAGAATAATGAGTATAGATCACATAGTGTAGTAGTACTAGAGACTCCAGGTAAAGCACTTGATATTGTAGAGAAAGTCTATAGGGATCTAGGGATAGCTATAGCACCAGGGCTTGGAGATATAGCTAACGACATAGTTAGAATAGGTATCATGGGATTCATAGATACAGACATAGTAGTTAAAGTAGTAGACTATATAGCAAGACTATTAAGGGAAACAACTTAGACACATAGACCCAATACAACTATAACAGAAAACAGTATAGATTATTATCTAAAAGACATTATCTCTAACACTATACCAGGGTAGAGAGAATGACTTAAGATATCAACTATACATAAACCTAGTCTAGTATAGCAAGTATCTTAGGTGGTAGAAACACCATTGCACTCTATAGAGTATAGAACACGTATTGGTACTAGATTCTATGATAGAGAGAATGAGATAAATGATCTACTGGAGTTGATTGAGAGAAGCTCATACACTATACTATGGGGTCCAAAGAATGTTGGTAAGAGTGAATTACTTAGGTATATATCACATGTTTTAGAGAATAAAGGATGGTTTATTTATTACATTGATGTACGTGAGTATTTATCTAGAAAACAATTATCTATATATTCAGGAACAATTGATCATAGGAGTTTCTTAGAAAGTATTTTAGATGTTATTGGTTTACCTAATAGAATGCTTGAATTATTTGAGAGAGGGTATAGGTATGCTTTAGAGGAAAGAGCTAAGGGTATATTATGGGTTTTTGATGAACCACATTACCTATCTAATGCTAAGGCTTTTCTAGAAGCTCTTATTAAACGTGTCATCTATACTCTACATGAGAAGCCTTTATCTATAGCATTGAGTGTTAGTGATGGATGGTTTATAGATAGTGATGTTGTAGCTAGTTTACTTGAGTATGGTGCTTATCATTTATTTATAGATGAGCTTGATCTAGATAGTTTTAGTAAACTATACTGTGAACTTAGAGATATTATAGGTGTAAAAATAGATCTGGAGTCTAGAGTATTGTATGATAGGTATACTGGTGGTAATCCAGGTTATCTTATAGAATTACTTAGATCCGGGAGTGTGGGTGAGTGGATAGCTAGTGTTGAGAGAATGTTTTTGTCTAGACTAGAGAGTATTGTTAGAGATACAGAGTTTAATTGGAGAGATATTGTTGAGTATATAGCTGGTCTTCCCAGAGAGATCGATCTACTGGGTATTGATAAGAGTGAGTATCTGCTAATAAACTGTCTCTTAAGAAGAAACCTAGTATATTATGACATGTTTAGTACAAAAACTACTGTTAAGCCATTGATACCAGTGTATAGAGAGATAGCGTTAAAGATACTATCTAGGAGATAATTGTTTAATACTCTATATACATGACTTAACTACATACATCTCTTATACATCATAAACTCTTTAATCCACTCTCTACCCATTAATAGACTCCATAGTTTATTCCTCATTATGTATAGTTCCCAGCTTCTTAGTGCTGGACATATATAGCATCCTATACGGTAGAATCCATGGAGGTAGAGTGTGTTTAGAGGTATCTTGTTTAACAATATATGTGTTTGTACATGGAGAGTGCTCCATTGTTTTATTGGTGTAACTTCTATAAACTTGTCTCTCCTACGTACTGGTGGTCTATGGCTACGTTTTCTTGATTCAGCATCACGATCACCTAGTAGTACAATAACGTTATCATATCCTTTTGTAATCTCTATTGTTTTTCTCCAGAAAGCTTCTTGTTTAAATCTTGTACACCACCTATTATCTCTTGTTGGGAGCCCATGTGTCTTTATAGCCTTATCTATACCAGCATAAGCTCTAGTAACCTCTACTCCATAGTACTCCTCTATAGTATTGATATAGTCTAGTGTATACGGGAATTCTAGACCTGTATCAACGTAGACTGGTATTACCTTGTTTCTACCATAGTGTTTAATAGCTATATCAAGTACAACAACACTATCTTTACCACCACTAAAACTGATAATCACAAGATCTGGTTCTCCAAGGTTATCTAGTAGAGTCTTTGTTACACTCAAGTGCTTCTCTATAACAGTCTTATTCTCTCTAAGGAATCTATCTAGGTCATTATCTATAGTATCTACGTGATACTCTTCAGTTTTAGGTACTCCATAGTCTGGTATGTAGAGTCTAGCTTTAACTCTCCTACCACTATATAGGTCGTGTACTCCATGGAATCTACGTATAACAACTGTATCTCTTGGAGGACTAGTTATACCAAGCTCTTTAAGTAGACTATAAACGGGTTCTCCATAGAACAACATTGTATCATATCCAGGGTTTATAGTGTGTCCATAGAGTTTCTCTCCATTATCATCTAGTCTATAGAATCCATGGTTATCCCATGTAATTGTTTGTCTAAGTCTTGCTCTAGCTCTCTCAATAACCTTTAACAGCCCATGTTTTGTTAGTGAATATACTTTCCTTGAACAAGTATATTCTATGGCTGTTAATGGGTCTTGAAGTCTAGATTCACCGTAGCCTCCATGTAATAGTATATTGTATCTACCATAGACTGTTTTTGTTGATACACTTATCCATCCTCTATAGTATCTCTTTACAGTAGCTTCTACATACTCTAGATACTCTGGTTCTACAACAACGTTGTATAGGTAGACTATACTGGTTCACCATAGACTCTCCTTGACTAAACTATTTTTATCTCACACCTACCTTATATACAAG
>CAYZRH010000083.1:0-6072 GCA_964480805.1 uncultured Desulfurococcaceae archaeon | reverse complement strand
AAACCGTGATGAACCACCCTACAAAGACCACCAATAACCTAGGACGGGAAACGGTTTTGTAGACTAAGGTTAATAACTAAGGTGGATGGATAATATAATTGTAGATAGGGTTCTTTTAGAAGGGGGGTGTTTGTAGATTATGGTTAACCTGGAAGTATCTATTGCTGGTCTTAGATTCCCAAATCCTGTTATGAATGCTGCTTGTCCATTAGCTAGAGATGCTGATATGATGATAAAGCTTATAGACTCTGGTGTTGGAGGTGTTGTAGCTAAGACTATAAGTGTTGTACCAGCTATTGTTCCAAGACCTAGTATGGGTGCTGTTGACCGTGGTGTTATGAGAGGCTATATACTTAAGACGCTCGGCCCTGGAGATATACGTGCTGAACCAACACCTAATCTTGGTAACTACCGTGCATTCTATGCACTACTCAATGCTGAGCTTTGGAGCGATATACCTGTTGAACACTATCTTGAGAGAGAGTATCCACGTGTTAAAAAGTATGCTATGGAGAGGGGTGTACCATTTATTGTTAGTATAGGGTATAAACCACATGAACTACAGATGCTTGGTCCAAAAGTTGTCAAGGCTGGTGCTGATGCTATAGAGTTCTCTACACACTATATTGGGCAGGATTGGAGACCTGTTGTAGAAGCTGCTAAGGCTTTAAGAGAAGTTGTTGACAAGCCTATATTCCCTAAACTATCACCTTTCACACCAAATATACCTGAGCTAGTGAAGGAGCTTGAGAAAGTAGGTGTTGACGGTATAGTAGCTACTAATACTATTGGACCCGCACTCCATATTGATATAGAGACTGGTAAGCCTATAGTTGGTGGTCCATGGGGTTATGGGTGGATGAGCGGTCCAGCATTAAAGCCTCTAGCACTAGCTATTGTTGCTATGATAGCTAAGCATACTAGATTACCAGTTATTGGTGTAGGTGGTATTAGCCGTGGAGAAGATGTTATAGAGTACTTTATGGCTGGTGCATCAGCTGTCCAAGTATGTACAGCCGCATTGATTGAGGGCTTTAGTGTTTTTAGCAAGATTGTTGAGGAGACTGAGAAATGGCTTAAAAGCCATGGATATGATAGTATAGAGGATGTTAAGGGATTGGCTTTAAAATACATAACTGATAAACCTAGGAGGACATGGGCTATACCACCAGTTGTTGATACAAAGAAGTGTATTGGATGCCGGTTGTGTGAACAAGTGTGTGACTATGATGCAGTCCATGTAGTAGAAGCACTCCAAGAAACTGGTAAGAAACGTGTAGCAACAGTAGACCATACTAAGTGTTATGGATGCGGGCTATGTACATCAGTTTGTCCAACAAGAGCAATACATTTTGAAGACTAGCTAGTCCACCTACTTTTTCCTAACCTAAATCTAAAGAACTAGCTCTATATGTTATGGTTAGAGCTAAGTCTTAGACACCTCTACTTCTCCACGGCATTGTTTAATAAAATCTATGATCCTCTCTAAAGTCTCTCTATGTAAACCGTGTTCTATTTGGCAAGCGTCTTTTTCAGCTATATCTGGTGGTACGCCTATAAGCATTAAAAACTCCTTTATAACAACATGTCTACGGTAGATTTCTTTAGCTCTACTTCTCCCAAGATCTGTTAGTTTTACTTTAGAACCAGGTTTATAGTCTACAAACCCTTCCTGTGCTAGTTTCTTAAGATACTCTATAACACTACTAGGTTTAACACCTAGACGTGAAGCTATATCCTTAATCCTAATCCTACCATATTCTTTCTCAAGAATATACATTGTCTTTAAATAATCCTCTGCAGTTCTAGACAACACGATATCTCTACATAAGTCTTCAAGGCTTTTTGAATACATAGTCTCACTCTCTACTAGAGCCATTATCTATAATATGGTTCCTCCTATCTCTAAACTCATCACTTGTTTTAAACAATGTCTCAGATAAGCCCTCAACTCTTAAGCTAGGCTCTCTAGATGCTTCTCCACTACGTAGCCTATGATCAGCTTTACGCAGTAGTTGTACAAGAACATCTGGTGGTACATAACCATCTATACGCTCTATATCGTTTACAATAACTGTTGGAACATACATAACTCTATACTTATCAGCCTCCCATGGAAGCTCCATAGACTCAATAGTCTCTATAAAAACATTTTCATTAATAACACCAATCTGGTTAAGTGTGTCTACAACAACTGGACAGTATGGACACTGTGGTGTTACAAAGACTTTAACATATAATCTAGACTCTATCCTCCTAGCTTCATCAACAAGGTTTTCTGGAAGTCTAACACTGCCAGTAGTAAGGTATTCATGTACATATATGAATGGTGAAAACTCCTGGCCAGCGGGTAGTCCATAGTATCTAATATTATTCCTTGGTATACCGAATATCCATGCAGGAACGTATCTAGGTTTAATCTTCTCTGCTTCAACACTATCCCTACTAATTACCTTGATAGAGAGTTTACTATTAGATATACTCGATAGCTCGTTAGCAAGCTTTACAGCATCACTACATGTAGGGCATTCACCACTAGTATGAGCTATAACTAGGTAGTCAACTATAGGTTGTGGAAACTTGTTAAATAGTTTAGTTAGTGTCTTACGTGTATCTTCATCAAACAAACTCATATCAACCACCACTTAGATTAGGCTATCCTAACAACCCTATATAAACATTTATACCAATAAATACAGCAACATAACTAGATAAAGGTATGTACGCTTCTCTAATGGATACAGAATCAGCTATATACGTTAACCTCTCTTCCTCCTCCATAGATAGAGTAGCGTTATTGCAGCTATAACTGGAGGTATTATTATAACTGCTATTATAGCATACCATGTAGTTAAAGGTGCTTCTGAAGGCAGGGTTGTTGTAGTATTTGTTGTTGATGCTGTAGTTGGTGTTGTAGTTACCTCACCTGCTATATAGACTTGTTTATCAACACTACTCTTTCGCCCAGCTAAGTCTACTGCTATAGCTGTTATAACGTGTTTACCAATAGGTAGCTTTGTAACTGTTGTTATATTGTTTCCATAAGCTCGTTTAAACAACTTATTATCAATAAGTATCTCTACATAGTCTACACCATAGTTGTCTGAAGCAATAGCTTGTATAAACACATCTTTACCACTAACTGATACATAGAGATTTACACCGGGATCCTCTAGATCTATGGAGTATTTAACTAGATATCTCCTACTATTACCTAGCTTATCAGATAGTACAAACTCTATATATGGTGTATCTGGTGATAATAAAACCTCTATAGATCCATGAGCATTAGTGATATCATACCTATTAGACCATGCCTCACCATATCTTATACGGTAATATCCTTCACTAAAACCGGATAAGTCGTTAATACTATACTCTATAACAACACGTTTACCAGCTAGTATAGTGTTATTAGAAGGTGTTATAGTGAGTTCTGGAGGAGATGTATCAATACCAAACACCTTCTCTAAACCACTACTATGCCCAGCTTTATCATAAGCTCTAAGCTCTAAACTATAGAATCCATCATCTACAAACCCTATTTCAAAACTAACATTACCTTCATAGTATACATCCTTTAAAGAACCATTAACATATACTTCCAAGTGATCAAAAGTAGCATCATAAACACTTACAGATACACTAATATTCTTTTCACCAAAAACACCAAACTCTATACTACCTGGATCAATAAACTCATTGACAAGTGGTGGTAGTTCTACATTAATAACTGGTGGTTTGTTATCAACTATAAACAAGTATATTATCTTCTTAAAAGCTCCTCCAGAACCATAAGCTTCAACAACTAATCTATGCTCTCCATCACCTAACTCTCTAGTATCTACTGTTATAGTTGTATCAATTGGTTCACTATACTCTACCAGTAGTGTATCATTAACATATATTCTTGCTAAAGTAATACTAACTAGTGATAAACTTATAGATAAAGTGTTATGTACAACACTATTATTAGTCAGACCACTAATAGATACTTCTGGCTCTATGACAGGATTACTAACTATAAACAACACCTTCTCTAACTCAATATTACCAGCTTTATCAAATGCTTTAAATAAAAGTATGTGTTCTCCATTAGTAAGCATTCTTGTATCATAGACACTATAGATACTAGCATTAGTTGTTGTAAACCATAGTTCTTCATCAACATATACTTCAGTATGATCGAGGTTTTTATCAAAAACACTACAGCTAACCTCCATAACCCCTTCTACAGTACTACCATTAGATGGCTTATAGATAGTTATTACTGGTGGAACAGTGTCTTTAACAACATACACTACATCATAGCCCGCATGACCAATAGTATCTATAGCAGATACATTAACTTCTAAAACACCATCATCGAATCCAGTAAGATCAACTACTATATTCTGTAAAGACTTACTAACCTTACCACTAAACACTATAGTATCATTAACATCTATAATGAGGTCTAGTGGATAGAATGTATCATTAACATAGAATACTAGATTCACAGTATTCTTAACAAAACTATTGTTAGTAGGACTACGTATATCCACTAATGGGTAGTCACAATCAACAATAAACTCTATAGGTTCAATACTATACTCTAAACCATACTCATTAACAACAGATAGATATAGTGTATAGATACCAGATATGTTGAAGGTGACATGTATACTAAAATCTCCTTCAACACCATGATACAGTCTCTCTACAGTTTCAGGTCCATAAATAGTTAAGTTAACAAGTATAATACTAGACTCATTATCAAATACTGTAAACTCTACATCAACAACTCTATCATAAACACCATTAGCTATAGGCTTATAAACATAAACTTCAGGAGGTGTATTATCAAACACATAAGTGATCCTACATAAAGCTGTTTCAAACAATCCATTAACTCCATATTTGTTTAAGTAGATAAACATACTATCATCTATTAACCCAGTTCTTGTATAGGGATTAAGGACTATATACACATTCCCACTATACTCTTTTAAAACACCTGATCCAATACTAGATAACAAATAGTATACTCTATTACTAGGTATTTCATAGAATAGCAATGTATAGATGTAGTCTAGGACATCATCATTATCAAAATCACCTATAGGTGTACATAGTATAAGTGCATTAGTAAGTAAGAGTGGTGTTCTATAGCTAAAGTCTACTAGAGAGTACTCCATAAGAGTGTCTACCATAGAACCATTGCCTAAGTCTACGAATATGTTTAAAACTATGTAATCCATGGATAGTGTATCATAAGCTATATTACAGTTTGTAAAAGAGCCTAGTAGACTAAATAAATCACTTGTAACATTATGTTCAATATAGGATCCATTGCTCAAGTCTATGTAATACACTAGTATATCTGTAAACCCATTAACAACTCTACTTAAAACTAAGTAGATCTTATTATCTAAACCATCTATAACATGCCCTCTTAAATATAAGAGTTCTCCATTAACAGTTATATTGACAACCCTATACTGGTTTCTAACTTCTACTACAATTAATCCATCATGCACTGTAGTGTTAACTAGAGTATCTGTGCTTGAAAACAATACGGTATTCTTCTCTCTATAAAGTAACTCATGGACATTAGTTATAATGTATTGGCTAGGATCAATTATGTCTTCATAAACCTTGTCTCCATTAAATATGTTAAAACCATATAACAAGTTCTCTCCATATACTGTCCTTAAATAGAGATACACTATGTTATCAATATAGTATAGACTATGAATAGTAATGTCAAACCATTCTATATTATCTACACTACTAGTCCATTTACATAAACTATTACGTATATCTATAGATGCTATATAGGTTCTATAATCTTGATCTAGCATTAAGAGTACTAGATTATCAGTATTATTTATCAAGAAAGCATCTACAATACTGTATCCAGTTAATTCACTAACTATCTTTAAACTATAGTCTTCTGTATAGAATATTCCATATCCATTACCTATAGATATAAAGGCTTCCATTAAACCATCCATGTCAATATCTGGTAGTGTATAATACGTTATACCATTAAATATAAAGTATTCAACTAGTGTTAAGTTAGTATTAGAT
>CAYZRH010000082.1:2594-6268 GCA_964480805.1 uncultured Desulfurococcaceae archaeon | reverse complement strand
AGGGATAAAAGAATATAGAATGATATAGAAAGCTACAGATTAATGTTTCTGCCCCTAGACTACAAGCTAGCTATAGAAGCTTCTAGGATAAAGGTGGTTGGTGATGAAATGTTGAGAGAGTCTAGAGTACCAGAGTTTAGAACTAGGAGGCTGTCTATATCAGATGCTACAACAATAGCTCTAGCTTTAAAGTTAGGAAAACCTATCGTAACTGGAGATAAGGATCTAGAGTATATAGCTAAAAGCTTAGGTGTTGAGATCATTTGGTAGCTTTATCTATATAGTATCATCATTAGTATATAAAATATATAACAATATATTTATTATATATTGTAGCATTCTAGGTCTTGTGAATGCGGTATATGGTTTAAGAGGGGTGGGCTATGCCTTTTGTAGAGTATTTGGAGTGTAGTCATTGTGGTACTAGATATGTTTTTAATGAGAAGCCTGTTATGTGTAGGAAGGGTGATCTTGGTAGGCTTGATATAGTCTATAACTATGAGGCTATTAAGGATGTCCTATCTAGAGATGATCTTGGTAGAAGACCTTTCTATATGTGGAGGTATTTTGAGTTCTTACCAGTTAGTGATCGTGGGTATGTTGTCAGCCTTGGTGAAGGAGGTACTCCATTGATTAAGGCTGAGAGGCTTGGTGAGAGGCTTGGTCTTAGAAACCTTTATCTTAAGGATGAGACAAGGATGCCTACTGGTAGTTTTAAGGATAGGTGTATGAGTGTATCAGTTAGTATTGCTAGAGAGTTTGGTTTTAGAAGAGCTGTTATTGCTAGTAGTGGTAATGCTGCTGTAGCACTAGCTGCTTATGGCGCTCGTGCAGGGTTGGATGTAGTTGCTTTTGTACCAGATTTTACAGCATATGGTAAGATTGCACAGTTACTATTCTATGGAGCTAAGGTTGTACGTGTTAAGTGGGTTGAAGCACGTGACCCAACTGTTGAGTTGATGAAACAAGTTGTTGAGAAATACGGCTTCTACCCATCACCTAGTTTTGGACCATTCAACCCCTACCAGATTGAAGGCCCTAAGACAATTAGTTTTGAATTAATAGAACAACTTGGATGGAGAATACCCGATCAATTATTTATACCAACTGGTGCTGCAGCACTACTCACTGGAGTCTATAATGGTTTTCGTGACTGGAACAATGTTGGCTGGATAGATGGATATCCACGTCTAGTAGCTATACAGTCAACTGGTAATGCACCATTTGTACGAGCTTGGATGGAGAGACAAGACCCATTACACATAAAGCCTTGGGAGAAACCTCCAAAGACAATAGCTACTGGATTGGAAGACACTTTCCCATGGGATGGTGATGCAGGGTTAAAAGCATTGTATAGGACAAACGGTTATGCATTAGCTGTTGAAGACAATCTTATACTAGAGTCTATGAAGCTACTAGCTAGTCTAGAAGGAGTCTTCGCTGAACCAAGTGGTGCAGCTGGATTAGCTGGTCTTATGAAGGCTATTGATGATGGTATGGTTGATCGTGATGAAACTATAGTAGTGCTCGTAACTGGGCATGGTTTAAAGGATCCAGATATTGTAAGGAAGACTATGGGTGAACCACCAGTTATAGAGCCTAGTCTAGAGGAGTTTAAGAGAGTACTTAGAGAGCGCTATAGTATAAGGCTGTAACTACTAGAGATTACTAGTATCTAAGTTATAGGCTGTATAAGATACTCTATTAATGTTGGAGAGAATAGCTAAGGAAGTATCCAGTACTCTACACACTACTACATGTTTATCATAGAGTAAGTGGTATTGAGAGAAAACTTCTATGCTTACTCTTTAACAATACATTATCACAGTGTTTTAATACTTATTTCTTAATTAAAAATGGTTTATCTATTAGACTAGTATTTATTAACCTTACTAGGTAATGTTTTTCTAGGTGTTGATGTTTGGAGTATGTTTATGGTATTCCTATTCCTTCTAGTGTGTGGGTGTTTATTGGTATTATAGCTATTATCGTCTTTATAGTGTTGTTTATAACTGTTATACCAATTATATCGTTTTCAATAAGAGTTTCACGTGGTCAGATAAGGTGTTCTTCTCTAGTAATGTATAATGTTGTTGTAGATAAGGATAGTGTTGCCGGTATAACAGTTGTTAAGTTGAGTGAGCATCCAGAGTTAAAGCCTGTAGTTAGAACTTTTGGTGCTGGCTTACCTGGTTATAGGCTTGGATGGTTTACACTAGCTAATGGAGGAAAGGCTTTCCTAGCTGTATCAATGGATAGAGCTGTTGTTATAAAGCTTAAGGATGGATCATATGTTATACTATCTCCAAGTGATATAGATAGTTTTCTAGAGCGGCTTAGAGAACTTGGTTGGATAAAATAGCATCATATATTGTCTCTTAGAGAGTATGATGGGAAGGTTATGTATGGTTGAAAGTCTAGAGTAATGGAGTAGATGTAGTGTTGAAGGAGTTGAGAACTTGTTATAGCTTTTTGTCTTAGGAATAACTATAATCTAGTATTTATCTCTATATTCCTTGGTGTATTGTCTATGGGTTATCGTTATATTTTCGGCCCTGTTTATTCACGTAGGTTTGGATATAGTCTTGGAGTTAATAACGTACCTTATAAATACTGTAGTTATTCATGTATATACTGTCAAGCAGGCTTTACTACACATAAGACTATTAAGCGTAGAGGCTTCTATAACCCTAAAGCAGTTGTTGATGAAGTAGTTGGTTTTATAGAGAGTTATCAAGGTAGAGTTGATGTAGTAACATTTGTACCTAATGGAGAGCCATCACTTGATAAAAACATTGGTTTTGAAGTAGAGTGTATTAAGGAGAGAACCAGTAAACCACTTGTAGTACTAACTAATTCCTCACTATTATGGATAGATGATGTTAGAAGCGATCTAATATATTTTGATATAGTGTCTATAAAAGTTGATAGTGTTAGAGAAGATACTTGGAGAAAGATAAACCGCCCACATAGGGATCTTAGGCTGGATCGAGTACTTGATGGCATTAGGGAGTTTTCTAGAGAATATAGTGGTAGGATTGTATCAGAGACAATGCTTGTAGAGAGTGTTAATGACTCGCTTGAAGAGTATAGAGAAACTGCATTATTTCTAAAAGAGATTGGTGTTTCTAAAGCATATGTAGCAGTTCCTATAAGACCTCCATGTGAGCCATGGGTTAAACCTGTTTGTGAAGAAGAGGTTGTTAGAGCATATATGGTTTTCCAAGAAATCCTTGGTAGTGATCGTGTTGAGCTATTGGTTAGTTATGAGAAGCCTGATTATGGATTGGCCGGCAATATTGTTGATGAAGTTGTTAGAATGGCTTCTGTCCATCCAATACGTCTAGATTACCTGTATAGGATAGTTTCTAGCAGAGGCTTTGATCCAGAAGATGTTGTTAATAGATTACTTGGTATGGGTGTTGTTAGGGTTGTAGAGTATAGGGGTTATAAGTTTATTGTTAGGAGAACAAGTGTTTAGGCTACTCTCTGTATGTTTTAATAGTATAGTGTCTATCAATACTTTATTTACTATTCTAGTATAAGTTATGGATTGGTATTTTTCTATTTTTGTATAGTGATGAGTATGAAGAATACTGTGGAGAAGAGGAGGGAGTGGAGGCTTTATTGATGTATTTAGAGCTACTTATAGAGAGTTGCAGGATACTAGTCCA
>CAYZRH010000082.1:0-2494 GCA_964480805.1 uncultured Desulfurococcaceae archaeon | reverse complement strand
GGTGTATTTGCTAGAGAGTTTCTAGTCAATCCTTTAGACATTAGACAAAAGGAACTAGGGATCATATAGTCTAGGTATAGCCTATATTCTGGTTCTTTAAAGCTATTGATCCGTTCCTACTACAATATTATTCCTTAGATACTGGTCTCTATTTCAAAACCTATTGTTTCATTATATAGTTTTACTGGATAACTTGTTATAGACTTTATAGCTGATGGATTTGGCTCTGTAGTGTATGATGTAAATATGTTTGTAGATGATGTTGTAAACTCTTCTTCTACACGTGTATCACTATGATATATCCAGTCTATTCTCTCAATGAACTTGTCTAGATACATGTCGTACATAGCTTCTTCATCCCATACACCTATACATAGGTTTGCTATAAACCATCCATAGATACTGCTAGTGTTTCTATCAACAAGTAGTTCATCATCGATATATAGCATTACTTCTACAATACCTGTAATATAGGTTTTTAACACAATCTTGTAGGTGTGTGGGTCTAAGTATCTCTTATCTATATCAACCCAGTTGTCATCGTATGATGTATAGAATGCTAGTTTTCCATTACTTGATGCTTCAATATCTATAAACTCCCATGAACCCGATCCATCTGTTAAAGCTATCTCTGTTATGATTGTGTTTTCCTCCCATAGGTTTAGGAACGCATACCATGTATTGAATTCTATAACGTATTCTCTAATACTACGTGAGTCAATTGTTACCTCTAGTTTTGGTATATCATGTATTAATCCTTTGTCTCTTAATTCATAATAGTCTCTATATATTGCTAACATGTGTTCTATATTGTAGTTCCATATATGCATACCACCATTGTTTATATAGTTCATTGCTACATGTCCTTTTATATTAATTAGCTTGTATACTTCTATACCGTGTGATGTATGTATTTTTACTTCTACAAGACTGCCTGGTGTAAATACCTCTCTTGACCTTATTGCTAAGCGTACAAGATGTCCTGCTTTTAATAGTGGTCTGTTGTATCCTAGATATTTATTCTCTGTTAAATCCCATGCCCATACTAGATTTGCTTGTTTCTTGTTTATGAATACGTCTACTACACTAGTGTCTCTTGATCCAGTGTTTCTAAGGTCTATAAAGAATGTTTTTACAGCATATACCCCCTCTATAACTTCTACTCTGACATTATAGTGTTCTACATATGAGCTTGTTATACCTGATACCCATAGTGCTATTGTTATGCTTAATGCTACTACTATTGCTGTTACTACAGCTATTGCTACCAGTATTGAAACAGATTTCATATCCCTTACGCCATTTGTATAATTTATTCAATCTTCTCAATAAATCTTATGGTTACGTGTCCAAACCCGTTTGCACGGCTAGTACCTACACCCATGATCTTTGTGTGTAGTAGTAGGTTTTCTAGAAACAATTTAGCGTCTAACTTGTCTACTAAACTCCAGTCTATCATATACTTTACATAACCCGTTATACCTGGTAGTCGCTTACCTTCATAGATATACATGACTGTCTTAGTTGTCTCTAGTGCACTATATGTTTCATTTAGTAAGGCATTAACTAGATCAACTGTTTCTATATAGTCTCTACTACGCTCCATTCTTAGGAGGTCTCCAATATTGTAGCTAAATACTATACCTGGTAGTGGTAGGAATCTACGATACCGTGTCTTCTTGTAGGGGTCTAGTAGTAGTGTTGGTGTACGAAACTCTACCTTAACAGCTTCTATATTGTCTAAACGATACCTAACTGGTATATCCTTTGATGGAAGCTTATAGCATTCTATACCATACTCTACAAGAACCCACTTAACATTAAACAATTCAACACCATCAAGGTTACTGAGAGCATCCATAACCTGGTGGGCAACATCTTCTGTAAACCCAATATAGAACATTGCTTCCTGACCCATACCAAGCCTCATAGAAACATCTTCATCAACACCACTCTTCTTCCACATAAAAATCATCTTACCATCAACAACACGGGCAAAGGTAGACAAGTGGATAGGCTTAGGACTATACTTACCACTAAAAACCTCTTCAAGAACAGGATTAGCCTTAATCAACAAACTCTTAACAACCTTACCAGTAAAAGGAGGCAACAAAACATCATTATTAGGCATAACACGAACCCAAGCAAAAAAGTAATCACGAGACCTAGCCTCAAACAACCTACGTAAACCAACAAAATCACACTCAAGCATAGCCTACAGCCACCTCTTAACCTATATGGACAGTTCTTAAACTAATTAATGCACGATATTTTAATAGCAAGTCTATAAAATAACTATAGGAGTTGAACCATACTTAACCTTTATGGTTTTCATTAGAACTTAATTAACTATACAGACACATACTGCATCACTTCCCTTAAACATATTTTGTACTTGAGTATATACTTATGATAAGGTGGTTTAGAGAAGTTGTGTAAGAGAGGAATCGTATTAAAACTAAGATATATGGATAATAGAGAACCACCTATATAT
>CAYZRH010000081.1:0-6319 GCA_964480805.1 uncultured Desulfurococcaceae archaeon | reverse complement strand
GACCAGTCCATGCATCCCTACAAGCATCTAGACTATACCCTCTCTCACGACACCACCTAAGAAGCTCACGTTTACTCCTAAAGTAGTATAGCCTGGTAGGCACACCTGCTCCCCGAGAAGAGAGAGGCGAATGAAAAACAGTGGTTATAGGAGCACAACGTTTATACGGTATCCTCTAGATAGAGAATACATGGAGAGCCTGCGGGGAGATGTCTCCGTAATGGGGAAAATCCCCGTAGGCGAATGATCCCTTCTTCTTTGTTACCTGGTTTTCCTGGTTCTATGTCTATGTTTTTTGTGTTTCTTTACTAGTTTGTTTATCATTTCTAGTGCTTCTCCGTAGCTTATCCTCCTCTCCAAGTATGCCTTGGCTATCTTCTCAGCCTCTTCTCTAGGTACTCCATCAAGTACACTATACTCTACCATAGCTCTAGCTCTTCTCTTTCTTCTAGCCTCAATAACCTCTATACTTGATGGAATCCTCATTTTCTCTTCCCCCTATGGTACATATAGTATTTAGGATTAAAGTACTTTAGTTTCTTAAATACGCTCTTCTCCACTATATACACAAAGTCCTCGTCAAACGAGGCTATTACACCAGCTTTACACTCTAGTGCAAAGAGAGCATGAACTATGTCCCGCTCTTCAAATTTGTATCTCTTAGCATAGGATCTTGCTTTTCTCTTCAATTCATTTATTTTCCTCTTAGAACCACATACATGTATACCATAGCGTTTAAGCATTACCCGTAAAACACCTATATCAATACCGTATTCTTTAGCAACATATACACTAGTAACCACTCTATACCTAAGGAACAACAGGGTATTATAAAAACCTATGGACACATCATGGTATGGATCATGCTCCTTTAATAACCCAGAAACAACACATGTATCAAGATAGAAAACCATATCTACTTCCTCCTACGCTTCCTGGTCTTAAGCTCCACGTCTTTATCGATCTTCGTAACCTCAAGGAAACGACCTCTCCTATCCCTATATACCAAGACCCTGGGTCCACGTTTACCCCTAGGTTTCATCCTAAATACATCGACTATAGCTGGGTCTCTACGTCTCCTACCCATGGTCTCACCCAAGGAACTTCCTTTGCCTCACTCTCCTAAGGATCTCTTTAGCCACCTTCTCTGGGATTCCTAGCTCTCTAGCAGCCTCCATGGCTAGCTTTTCTCTAGCCTTTAGGCTCTTTGTCTTGCTTATCCTCCTCCTGTAATGGTCTATGAGGTCTATTATCCTCTGGTATCTTCTACGCCACTTCTTCTTACCAAGCCTTATGAGTACAAGAGTCCTACCACGCCACCTCTTGATAGTGAAGGGGATTACGTCTCCATGGTGATCCACAGTCCATCCATCAATATAGTCTAGAAGCTGGGCTAACGCCACCCGTTTATACTCCTCAAATGATGTAACACCAGGCCTCTTATCAGTCTCATGGACTGCCCTTGTAACTGAATCCCTAGTCCTCGGTACAGCTGCTTCAAAGTATACGTGCGGATAGTAGGTCCTAACCACTTTCCCACCCACTAGTAGAATAGGCGAGGGGCTAGTTGACTAGATAATGGGTTGATGGAGCTTGTTCCTCTTCTTCCTTCTCTTCTAATTCAATATACTCTAGTAGCTCTTGCTTTACCTTTTCAAGACAGCCTATAGCCTGTAGTATTTCCAGTAATGTAGTATCCCTACTTATATCGAGCTGAACTCTTACATTATCACCAACAACACTAACAACAACTCTAACAGGCATTCAGCTCTACCCCATGATACTTAAAAACTTCCTCAGCAACCTCAGAATCCACGACAAGAACCTCGACACCAAGAGGATCTGGAGAACTAACCTCTTCAGCTAGCTCTTTCAAATCTTTGTAGCACTCCTCTGGGACATCTGCTACCCAGACTTTTATCTGGTTAGCTGGATCGCTATTTGGTTCAGTAGTCCCAAGACTAGTAGTAGTCGTAGTCTCAGTCGTAGTAGTCGTAGTCGTAGTAGTCTCATATACTGGGTTAAGGAACTTCCTATGACAACACGGACATGTAATGTACCTAAGCCTACTCTTGGTCTTCCATGAATAACCACACTTAGGACAAACAACCTCCACTATATCACCCGCTAGGTAGAAAAGGCGAAAAAGTAAGTAGTTGTACAATAAATTTATTGGCTACAATATTATACGGTGGTTGTAGCAGTATTTTTCCTAGTAATAAATGCTGTAACGATTTCCGTGTCTACTGGTTCACTTAGTATATTCTTCCTTTCATAATCTACAAGTGAAAGTTTTTCTGAGTATGTTCCTATTCTTTCAATGTACTCTAGTAGTAGCTTTCTAACTATGAGTGCTTCCTTAGTTTTACCATTCTTTATGAAGCCATTGTATAGTCTGGAGAGAGCTTCTATAGAGCCGAGGGTCATGTAATACCTAATTGCTATGGTGTTCATTTTCAATCACCTACTTGATCCATGTCATAATATTGTTGATTAGTTCATCTACGAGTTTCTTACCTGTATCTGTCAGATAGTATAGTCCATTGATTTGTTTGACAAGCTTTCTAGCTTCTAGTCTCCTTAGACTATGATAGAGTGCTGATGATGGTAGCTCTGTTACTAGTAGGAGAGTAGGTGGTGATAAGGGATCTCTCCATAGTGCTAGTAGGATCTTTTGTTCTGGTGTTAGGAGTGTAGCTTTAAGCTGTCTAAGTTTTGGTTTCATAATTGAAAGCGGTTTATGTTTTATGTGTCGCATCACCTACACCTCCTTATCCCTGTATAGCTCTTAGCTCATGGAGTTTCTGTTTGGCTTCTTGTTCTGCTTGTTCTTGTTCGTTAATCCACTTGACTAGCTGTTCTGCTACATCAATAGTGTCCATTAGTTGTTCGAGTTCTGTTAGAAGTCTTAGTATCCTCTTGAGTCTAGCAACAATATGGCTTAGTTCACGATTCCTAAATTTATGTAGTACATCAATATCTACAGAACGACCAATATAGATACTCTTTGGGCTTCTATGCTTACTCTTAAGATACCAGTAATAGTATCTCTTACCAACCTTATTCCTAACCCATGTTAGCTCAAGGGTATATCCATTATATTTCTCAGTATAAGGCTCCAACTTAGCTAAAAGTCCTAGAACCCTAGCCTTAAGCTCTATTAACACAGCCCTAGGATCACCGCTAATAGGCATAGAAGTAACCTCCTGAACAACGAGACTCATAATTCCTCACCGTCAATGATCTTGTTAATCATGATCTTAGAATCGATCTTCCTCTGAAACTCTGGATCTTCTAGGTATTCCTCAATCAATGCCCTTATTACTTTTGACATATCTAGACCTTTGCTATAGACTAGGGTTTTGAGTTTGTTCCATAGATCAGGGGGTACCTTTATCCCCCTCACAACCAAGGTTTCATATAAGGGCTTGCGAGGCATTTCACTCTCACCTGAGTATAGAGTAGTAAGAGGAAGTATTTAAATGTTTATACTTTTAACTAAGTAAAGAGTTTAGACTACAGTTAATACTAAGTACTAAGTTTAAAGAAACATGGTGTAGTAATTGCCCAAGAGAGTCCTAAACGGACCACTAAAGCTCCTATCATACCTACTTGAACAAAAAGAACCTGTAACAATAATGAAGATACACATGGACACTAGAATGCCGTACAAAACCATATACACAGCAATAAACGTACTCAAAGAACTAAAGCTTATAGAAGAAAGAATAGACACAGGACCACCAGTAAGAAGACTTATACAACTAACAGAAAAAGGAGAAAAAGCAGCTTACCATGCAAAGGAACTCCTAAAAATAGCGGGTCTCCTATAGGGTGTTAGGTAGAACCTCTCTAATAGTTTACCTAACACTTTATTAATATCAACTGATCATATAACATAAACCATATTTATCAACTGATCTCTCAAGTAGCTACCATAGAGTTCTAGTATAGGTTCAAATAGCCTACTATCATCAACGATCTATTGATGGGATATTAGAATTCAATATAGAATTATCTTCTCTAAAATATACCTTATATAATATATTAGAGAGAAAGAGTTCCATAACTATTTTCAATAAAGTTTCACAGATATGCTATATGCTAATAGTTTGAGTGATGAGATATATGTGGGTTTGACTAGGTGTTAGGTAGAGTTCTTTTAGAGAGCTACCTAACACCAATGATTCAATTAGACAGTGTACTGAGTTTAAGTGTTAGGTAGAATATTGGCTAGATGCTACCTAACACCCTTTATATAATGAGAAAGTGTATCTTGTTTTAAGCGTGGATTTTATTAGGTGTTAGGTAGGGTTCTGGTAGAGTTCTACCTAACACTATAGGATCTGCACTAAAGAAGGGATTATTAGTTGGTTATTGAGGAAAGCTCTATTCCGTTTAATGCTGCATGTAATGGTCCATAGTATCTTGTGTGTGTTAGGAATTCGTCTTCTGGTATTTGTTCTCCTAGTTCCTTTGCTATCTCGCTGATCATGTATATTAGGAGAACTAGTTCTCCATAGATCCTCTTTCCTCTTACGCTATTGATTAAGCCGTTGTATCTTTTCTTGAAGTATTTTGCCATGTTCTCTAGTATCTTTTTCTCGTTCCTTACAGGCATTATATTATGTCTCCATAGTATTCCTATAGCTGTATACTTGAATGCTTTTCTAACTAGCTTAGCATACTCACTCTTTATTCCCTTTAGTCTTCTTAGCTCTTCTACTAGTGTTTGTCCTGTAAAGCCTGCTGGACAAATTATGTAACGTCCTATTCTTACGTCATAACTGTATCTAGAGTATTTCTCGGTTAATTCCTTGATCTTCCTTATCTTTGGTATGAGTTGTTTAGGTGATAGCGGTCTTACCTCTTGTACTGATACATATATTATATATACTAGGGGTGCTTTGGTGCCAGGTAGGTCTAGTTCTATAGCAAATAAGGTATTATCTCTTGAATAACTCCTAAAGTTTACAGGAAACCTTACCTGGTCGGGTGGTATTCTCCTATAGCTACATACTAGATCCTTTAACCTAGTCTTCTTTGCTATACCATAGAACTTCTTTACGAATACCTGGGCTATCCTAGCTCTCTCTTTCTTCTTAGCCATGTAGTCATACGAGTGCTTTACCATACATCATCACCCTTTGGAGAAGAGATCTATAGTTAATATGTTTGTTACACGAGATACGTATGTGTACACGTTCAGCATTAAGGCTATAGCCTAGAGTATCAACTCTACACTGTGGAATCTCCTTAAACAACTCATGTAGCAACATTAGCTTCTCTCTAGGAACCCATAAACTTGTCTCACGAGGAAGTTCACGTACAAGAATAACTATCTTAGCCATACCACATAGGCTACGGCCTGTCCTCATATAACACTCTTCTATAGCCCTACGGATCTCAGGATAAGAAACCACCAATACATATTCTACTTCATAACCATACCTCTCCACAAGATAACCCAGAAGCTGTGTATACGTCTTTGTAGCCAAAGGATAAACCTCTTCAACACCGTACTCTAGACAAGACAAATCCCTACACCTAACCCTCTCCACCACTGAACATATAGGCAAACTCCATCGCCTAAACCTAGGAAGAAACACTGCTCTACATACTAACTTATATCATCGTAGTATTTAAATATTTATACTTTTTACTAAGTATAGAGTAATAAGTATTAGATAGACAATAGATAAAATACCACCTATTGTTAGATCTTTATATGGTGTTGTACTGTGCCTAAGAAGGGCTATAAGTCAGTTACAATACCTGAGGAGCTATACGAGCTTATTCAAGAAGTAGTACGTAACAAAAGACAATACGGCTATGGTAATGTATCAGAATTTGTTAGAGAAGCTATAAGAGAGAAGCTAAAACAAATAGGTATACTCAAGTAATAATATACCTTAACTCCATCCAGTAGCCTCTTTATAAACCCCCTGCTATTTAATGGAGGGTGGTTTACCTGGTAAACCATGTAAGCCGTATAACCGTATATTACATATTATATTATATAATAGGTAGTTACTGGGTTTGTTTCAATAAATGATACAGTTTATGTATTAATACTGTTGTTTGTATTTTGGATTTTGGATTAGTTGTGCTTTACTAGGAGGAGGTTTTCTATTGGTTTACTGGTTCTTAATTCAATCAGTTTCTTTAACTCCATGGTATCTATCTCGTTTATGGCTTCCTCTATAAACTCCCATGTTACATCGTTCTGGTTAAATGGTAGGCCTAGTACGTTCCTTAGTACGTCTGTATAGAGCTTCTTGCTAAGGCTATGGATACCCTTATCCCTTAGCTCCATACC
>CAYZRH010000080.1:0-6446 GCA_964480805.1 uncultured Desulfurococcaceae archaeon | reverse complement strand
GTCATTAATAATACTATACATAATAGTTTAGGTTTCTCCATAAACTACCATCTTTATCAGTTAAGACTAACTAGTATACAATACTAGTACATTCTATAATATAGCTTATGGTTAAAAGAACCCTATACTAGATAAACTATTTATTCACAAAACACTGCTATAATACAGAAAACTATATAGTAAACAATAGCCTAAATAGACTCTAACAATTTCTTAAATACGTCTCTATAGAGTGGTGTCTGCCAAGCCCATTCAAAACCTATACCTAGTTCTTGATCACTTTTTACACTTTTTAATATATAACCGCCGCTCCATAACCTGATCATATAATTGTATTTTTCAAGAATACGTGCTATTTCTGAATTACTATCTGGATTATCTATAACTTCTCCAAGATCACTTATACCATATCCAATACTAGATAATTCCTCCTTTATAGTTGGTAGTTGTTCTCTAACTCTACTATACACTTGTGCATAGAGTTTATCAATACTCCACTCTAGTTGAGCTAGTAGATAAAGCATTCTTGGATTACCTCCAACTAGTTTCCATAGAGCATTATAGTCTATTGGAGGATCTAGTTGTTTAACAAGTTCTATAAAACCATTATAGCCGATATTCCATAGCATGTCAATAACAAGGTATGTATGTTTAGAAAGAATTCTTTTAGAAACACCTTCACTAGTAAGTATAACAACTAGTGCTTTCCTAACACCAAGTCTAGGTAGACTCCATGAAATCCATTCATAAACCATTTTAGTATATCGATCAACATTATCTAAACCAATAGCCTTATAAACATCGTCAACAACTAGAAATAATCCCTTCTTCCTAGCCTTGATCGTGTCTAAGAGAGTTTTAACAAGATCTATAACCTTATATGAAATACTTGAACCAGTTAAACTACTATCTAATACCTCACCAAGTACTTTTTTAAATAGAGAAGCTATGTTAGATGGATAAACAATTCTTTCAACACCATGAGCTAACGCATCAATATATATGGATAGGTAGCCTAGCTTACTAACTCTATAAACTAAGTATTTAAATAATGTAGTTTTACCACATCCTTCAGGACCGTATATGATTAGTGGGAATGCATTATATTTATCTAATATACTAGTAATAGCTTCTACCTCATAGTCTCTATTAGAAAAACATATGTTTTTATTAGGAAATGCTATTTTGAAACTACAATCCAATATAGAATACACCTATAGCCTATAACCTCTATATACGATAAAATTGTTAAGAACTATTTAATTTCTTCTACTTAGTTTAAGGAATATTATTGAGTATAGAGGATGTTTTACTTAGGTTTTTTAAGATGTTTTAGTAGTAGGTATAGTCTAAGTGTTTCTATCCACAGTGGTGATATAGCTAGTAGTATTATTACAGTATACTCTATTAAAGGCTTAGTGTATAGTATGTAGGCTAAAGCTAGTGTTGTAGAGAATACAGCATATACTATAGAACGTGGTAGTATGATAGACCTTACTATAATGTACGAGTTAAGCTCTAGTGGAAGCTTTTTATACACTACATAGTCTCCATTCTCAAGCCTATACGCTAGACCATGTCTTACAAGACTCTCTAATACACGTTTAGCTTTACCAGGGCTATTGAAACCAAGTATTCTCTGAGCTTCACGTACACCAACTGGTTTACCTACTCTAACTAGTATTATATACGATCTAACTAGTTCTCTATTCATTAAAAACCCTCTACTACATAAACTCCCCTCTACAACACATTCTGTTTACTACATATACTTTCTAAGAATAAACCATACTATAAATGATACAGTTATAGCTACTAGTAGTGGGTACATAATATGTTCTATAGTAGTAGGGCTGGATACTGTAGATAGTGGTGAAGTAGTATACTCTACCTCCTTACTAGGGGATTCTCCATAAGCAATAGCACTAGTGTTAGTAGATGCACTCTCTATAGTAGACTCCATAGCTAAGCCATAGAATTGTATGTATAGTGGAGGAGGCTGTTTAGGTATATCTTCTTCACTATAGGATATAGAGCATCCACCACCAGTAGTTATAGTTATAACTGGTAGTTTTGCGTCATGGTATACAATCCACTTACCTGTCATATCATATACTAGTCTAGAATTCCAGCCAGCATTACCAGGTTCTATAATAGATACTATACTATCTATATCACTATCACTAAGACCTTTTACAACACCTATATCTCTAAGCCATATAAGTTCATATTTTAAAACACTCTTTATAACATATCTATAACCACTTGGTGGTTCAACATACATAACCTCCCCTAAATCATATTTCAACTCTACATCTACACCAGTTATTTGGCTAACAAATGTAGAAGTTTCATTAACAATTTCTTTACTAACACCATTTGAGGTAAAGTAGAGGCTTACCTTAGTAATAGTTCTTGTTATATTATACATGTATATTGATAGATCCACATTATACTTACTAAAATTCTTGTAAGCAGTAATGTATAAGTATCTCCTAGTTATATATTCATAATCACTCTTCTTTAAGATAAAGTCTTTAATAATCCATCCATAACTATTAAAGAACTCCTTCATAGAATCTACAACATTATCTAGAGAACTATTACGTATAGTTGCTTCATACCTAGCATAGTATACCTTCTTAGCTGGAGAAGCTTCTGGTACAGGCTCAACTCTTATTGAAAGATACTCCTTATCACCATATAGCCTAGTCTCTGCAACAACTACTACAAAGCTATTGTTAAAATGAGATCTATAGATATATACTCTAGAACTAGTCATATCACCACTAGTATTTAATACATTTATATTAGGTATTCTTTCAAGTATACTCAAGTTATAAACAATACCAGGCTTATTTAATACAACTTCTACAGAATACCAATCAAATGGATCAAAACACCCAAATACATTATAATGACTAGCCAGTAGTATGGTAAATGCTAGTACTAGTAAAGCCTTTCTTAGAGACAACACATTAAACACCTCTATATAGATAACTATGTATTGTTAATAAATATGTATAGAGATTATAGATGAAATGTCCTACACCAATGACATGGAGTGTTTTGAAAAATAGTGTAGAAACACTATATCTTGAAACCTAGGTACTTGTATTCTAGATACTCTATAAAGTACTTAGGCTCTACAGTTTCACCAAAGGCTCTTCTTATAAGCTCTTTAGGCTCGTATGTAGAGCCCCATTTGTGTATTTTTTCACGTAGATACTCTCTTATAACATGGAATTCTCTATTCTCTATCTTTTGGTAGAAGTCTGGTATATCATTTAGTATATGGTGTCTTATTTGTGTTGATAAAACGTTTCCTAGTGTATAGGATGGGAAGTATCCTATCATACACATACTCCAGTGTATATCCTGTAGTACACCCTCACTATAGTTCTTTGGACGTATACCAAGTAGTCTATCCATTTCATCACTCCATATCTCTGGCAGTTCATCAACCCTTATATCGCCAGTAATCATGTCTTTTTCAAGCTTAAACCTCAATACTATATGGAGGTTATAGGTTACCTCATCAGCACCAACACGTATAAGACTGGGCTTTACAGTGTTAAAGTACATGTATATATCCTCAACACTATACTTCCTTACAAAGTCTAGATACTTTACTAGTATTGGATAGACTGTTTTAACAAAACTCATTGACCTACCAACTATGTTTTCCCAGAAACGACTCTGACTCTCATGTACTCCAAGACTTACTCCACCAGCTAGTGGTGTAGCTATTAGCCTCTCATCAATCTGTAGTTCATAGAGTGCATGTCCGTACTCGTGGATAACACTATACATTGTACGTTTAAAGTCTACACCCTCATATCTTGTAGTAACTCTTACATCCTTTATACCCATATGTTGTGTAAATGGGTGTGCTGATACATCTATACGTGAGCGTGTGCCAAGAGGGAATTCAAACATTTTTAGTATTTCTAGATTAACCTTCTCCATAGCATCTCTACTATACTCTACCTTCTCAAGTTCATGCTCACTTGGATAAGCTCCACTACTCAAAACCTTTTCTAAAACCCTTCTTATACCAGGCTCTATTGTAGAGAATACTCTCTCCATATCACTAGCTTTAAGACCCTCTTCATAAAGGTCTAGCAGTGCGTCATATGGGTGTTCCTCATAGCCAAGATAATCAGCTGCTTCACGATTAAGCTTTACAATCTTCTCTAAATAAGGTTTAAACATACCATAGTCATTCTTCTGTCTAGCTTCTCTCCATACAACAACAGCTTCTTGACTAGTCTTAGACAATTCATAAACTAGTTTTGGAGGTAGTGCTTTAGCTATACGTGTAGCACGCTTAAGTACACGTATAACCCCTCTCTCATAATCATTTAGATCTTCTTGTTTCTCAGCCTTCTCCAACAAACTCTGTATCTCTGGACTTAAAAGTATCTTCTGCCTCAATACACTAAGTTCACCACTAGCAATACCCCTCTCCATACTACCCTCTTTAGGCATATAAGTCTCAGTATCCCAGCTCATAAGACCTAGTGCATGGCCTATAGCCCATAATACACGTGTTTTCTCTACAAGTTCTTTAACAACAGGGTTTTCAAACACCATAGCTTGTACACCATATTGTTTAAGCCTTTTATTTTAGTAATTATATAAGGTATATGCTATTAATTCTTTCCTAATAATCTATGTTTCGATATCTTAAATAGTTACATTTTGAAACAAAATGTTTAAAGCATTGTTTCTTTCTCTAAAAAATCCCTAGTTAGTATATTAATGTATTGTTTATGGAGGGTGCTGTCATGACTAAACTTAGAGGTGTTGTTGAAGGTTTTTCGCCTAGTTATGGAGCGTGTATTATGGGTACAGGTATTCTTGCTGTCACTAGTAAGGTTTATTCAATATATGTACCGTTTCTTAGTATTCTAGCAGTATTCTTTACAATATTAAATACATTGGTAGCTATAGTTGTTACAGTGTTCTGGATTTCTAGATGGATTTTTTATAGTAGTAGAGCTTTAGAGGATCTTATGCATCCTATTAAGACAAACTTTTATCCAACACTACCTATTGGATATATGGTTCTTGGAATGGACTATATCGTGGTTGTAGGAAATTACTTTATTGGTGTATTGTTGTGGGCTATAGGCTCTATTCTAACATTTATATTTGGTATACTTATTCCATACAACTTGTTTAGAAGTGAAACAGTTCACTTAGACCATATTAACCCATCTATATTCATTCCACCTGTAGGACTTATAGTTATACCTATTGCTGGAGGTATTGTATTATCCAAGCTATCTGGAGTATTGTATGAAGCAACTCTATTCTTTAACATAGTATCTTGGGGTTCCGGGTTCTTCATATACCTTGCACTACTAGCAGTGTGTGTTCATAGATTCCTATTACACCGTCCATTACCAAGTGTATTAGCTCCAACAATGTGGATTAATCTAGGGCCTATTGGTGCTGGTACAGTAGCACTATACAATCTATCCATGAACACAAATGTATTTGATACAACAATGGATAGTATGATAAAGGCTTTCCTAATACTATTTTGGGGTAGTGGTGTATGGTGGCTTCTATTAGCAATAGTTATGACGCTACACTACATACATAGACAGAGTCTACCATACGCTCCAACATGGTGGGCTTTTACATTCCCTCTAGGAGCATATGTTGCTGCAACTCATGTAGTGTACATGATGGTTAAACTAAGTGTAATCGACTATTTTGGTCTAATGATATATTTTCTACTATTGGGTTTATGGATAGCTGCTTCCCAGGGTACATTAAGAGGGTGTATTAAGTGTTTAAAGAGAATTCTATAGATAGACTAGTAAATGTGTTAATTAAGTATATTGTAGGTGGTTTAGAGTGGATATAGATAGGTCTAGAAAGAGTTTAGATCGAAGGTTTAAGATATTATCTATACTATCTATTAATGGTAGAAGGAGTTTCATAGACATAGCTCGTGAACTAGGTATTAGCCATGTAGCTGTTAGGAAGCACGTTAATAGACTGATAGAGTCTGGTTTATTGGGGATAAAGGGGTGTTTAAATCTAGAATTACTTGGTTTTAAACTAGTTCTTGTATTTATGGAGGTTGTTAGTGAAGAGTATATAGAGCATATAGTCTCTAGATTTAAGAATTGTCCACGAATAATATTTCTAGCTAAAATGATTAGTGGTTATAACCTTATAGCACTATTCTATGCTGAAAACAATAGTGTATTAGAGTGTATGAGTAGTATATGTACCATTAGGACACTTGAGGGTATTAGGAGGACAGAAATCTACTTGTTATCAGATATTATTAAACCAAAACACCTACCAATAAGCCTTGGAGAAAGAAGCTTAGATAAAACACCATATGGTAGACTATGTAGTGAATGTATAGGGTTGAATGCAGTTTTAGCTTCTAGGTCTTTTAAGGTCTTTGTAGGTTTCTT
>CAYZRH010000079.1:0-6883 GCA_964480805.1 uncultured Desulfurococcaceae archaeon | reverse complement strand
ATGGGTACTCATGAGCTTCTTCTTCACGTGGTTCGTATCCAAAGAGAGCTCTCCACTTATCATCATCTAGAGGTTTTTTTAGCCATGATTTAAGAGCACCTTTTAGACTACTAGACCATATTGTAGGGAAACCATACTCATCTCTCTGAATAGGAACATCAACATAAGCACTTACACCACGCCCTGAACCTACATGAAGAGGGGTTATAGACTTGATAAGTAGTAAGTTCCTATTAGAATAAGATGTCATGTCCTGTCACCCATTATAAACACACTCACAACCATGTGCTACAAGAATTATATTAGCATACTCAGTAAATAAATCTAGCTCTAATACACCAGATCTACCACTAAAAAGAAATACTAGGATATGATTAAGAATGCCTATGTGCCATAGTAGACAAGTATATTTTATACCAAGATAATATTAATAATCTTAGTACAATTATTTTTAACATAAATTGGGGTGATTAAACATAATGAGTAGTCACTTCAAACTCAAACTCGTGATAGAAAAGTTTAGAATACTTAAAGACCTTGAAATACCTTTTGGTCAGCACAATGTGTTATATGGAGTTAACAATGGTGGTAAATCCACCATAATACATGCCCTAATTAATTTATTCTTTGGTCCATTAGAGGGAGAAGAACTAGAATTAGAGTATATACGATCAGGTGTTGAAGAAGCCAGTATTGAGTTAAAGTTTAATGCTACTAGTGGGACTAAGCAGGAAAATGTGATTAGGTTAGAAAAAGGTTATGGTTACATAATAACTTATGAAGGAAAGAGAGTTAAGGGGCCGCATCACTCGGTTAGACATATAATAGAGGAATTATTAAGAACTCTTGGTGTTAAAACGATAGCTTATATAGCAGGCGACAAACTCTACTTCATACCTAAGAGAGATACATTAAATATATGGGATGTAAATGAGTGGCGTACAATAGTGACTACAGAGTTTATTGATAAAATGGAATCTATATCATCATTTCTTGAAGAGTACTTTGACTACTATATTGAAGCTATACATCCTGACAAGTTTAAAGTTGACGGAAAATGGATAGTGCCAACAGCTATACCCTATGGATTTAGAAGAGCTATAGCCGTAATGTATGCTACTTTACGTAGCGACATTGTTTTAATAGAAGGTTTTGAAAATAGTCTCCACATAGATCTTATAAAAGAGCTAATGGAATGGCTTAATGAAAATGCTAAGCTTCTAATAATAGAAACACACAGCGGATTAGTACTACAGAAAGCTTTATCATTGAACTGGATAGTACATTATATAGACAAAGGAAGAACAAGGACAAACATAGGAGTAGACGATCTAAGAGATCTGAAGTTGTTTAAGACAGAATGGGACACGTATAGGCTTCTTATTTAAATCAAACATAGGTCTTCAAAGTCGATGATGGTGTATTAATATGTATGATCCCTGCCAATATATCAACGGAGGTATGTTAGGAAACTTAGAGGACAAATTAAGTAAGAGCTCTACAGGAAAGTACATATATGAGCAAATTGTAAAGAATAAACTATACTTTTGTATTACCGATCCTAATGAATTAAATAAAAATCTCAGACTTATTGAGAATATAATAAATTCAAAGTTTAATGCATCATTATTGTGTCTAGATACCAAGTGTATCGGGTCATCCAAATTTCCAGATCTTATAGTATATGCTAAGAAGAAGAGAAAATGTTTTATAATGGAGCTAAAACTTAATGTAACTAGCAGAAAAACTACTACATTAAAGAAGAGAATAAAAAAAGCTATAGAACAGCTAGGCACACGCATACCTTGTTGCGGCTCTTCTAGGAAAATTAAGGTCATAGTTTTCCATAGAAATGTTATTGGCAAAATTCGAGGGCTTATAAACAAAGGTGAAGTTAAAATAAATGATGTAAGAGT
This sequence comes from uncultured Desulfurococcaceae archaeon, assembly GCA_964480805.1. Lineage (GTDB taxonomy): Archaea > Thermoproteota > Thermoprotei_A > Sulfolobales > Desulfurococcaceae > CAYZRH01. Next base: position 4,967 of record CAYZRH010000079.1, on the reverse strand, counting down.
TCTTAGTGATAAAAAGAAGCTGGATAAAGTTGATCCTTAGGTGAAAATCATGGTACTCATGATCATTCCCTTTAAGGATCTTGGTTTAGTCAAGAAAGAAGTAGAGCGTTTAATTCCTGATAATTATCGTGTTGATGTTATGGATTTTTACGGTATAGGAAAGATCCTTGTAGTTACCATAGATGAGGCTTGGTATGTAGAGGAGGAATATAACAGGTCTTGGGATACCTATGATGCTGAGAAAGCTGAGAGCATATTTAACTATAATGAAGCTTTTGGGATCATCAAGAAGATTGCTGAGAGTGAAGTTTCGGAGAATATAGGGCTCATTATAGTAACTTTGGTACCATTTTATTATCCTTGGGGTCCAGCACATTTTAATGATCCAGAATATATTAGAGGATTTTGGATTAACAAGAAAGTACTTAAAAAACCCGTTCCAACATTATCATATACTCTTAATCATCTTAAGGGATGCCTGGGTGTTCCTTTGATCGAGATAATATTACCCTTTGAGGAAATATTTAAAATAATTATTACTAAGCGTAATGAGTATATAATACATATTGGAGAAGGATTTTATGTAAAATGCGGTAAAAACTTCATATAGTAAATACTGTTCCATAACCTAGAAACATTATTACCCTTATTACTTGTGGGGTATCATTAATTACATGTTTTAACTCGATTAAAGTGCCGTGCGGTATTGTAGGTATTAATGGTCTTCTTGTTTTAAATGCTTCTGAATATCCTAGGCCTAATTGTATAATTTTAACTGTAGGTAGGTGTTCACCTAATTTAATCTTATTTTCTTCAGATAAGTTCTTTACGATTTTTATTAAACCGTATATCTCTAGATATCTGGTTATATCATAGCATTCGAGGCGTATACAATCTCTATCACTTGTAACTATAGGTAATGGGTTTATCAATATACTTTTTTCACCATTATTTAACTCAGTAATAGACTTTACTCTACTAATAAGCTCTTTATATTGTCTATTACTAAGTTTGTTATCTAGCTTCATAACCTCTATTTTGCCTATACGTGTTCGTCCACCAATTCTTAGATACTCAGTAGTATCTACCTTTGCTCCACAATCTAGTAGATAGATAAAAGATGGACTAATTATTTTTCTCTGTATAATCTTTTCCTTCTCTAGTCTTATATACATATATGTTGACACTAGGTATTTATACATGTATCCATACTCAATAGTCTTAGTTATTGGAGTCTTTAACTTAGTACCTACACGGCTAATGGTTTCATGTATAATATATTCTTCTAAATCACTCTCAAGAACATATGGTATATTATTTCTAATACTTATTTTGTCCAATTTCTCTATTGGAATAAAGTAAGTCTTCTCTTCACTATAGATCGGTATGTATAACTTGTTATTATATAGTAATAGTGTTCCCCTAATCACAGGCTTATCTGGTTTGCACTTGAGTCTATTTACTAACTGGTTAAAGAGTCCATCTAATCCGTATAATAGTCCTTGTTGTACTAGCTTTATGTTAAGCATGTATCCTAATGCTCCCAATACAGTAGATGGTAGAGGGATTTCATGTACAGCATGGGATGCTATAATGTCTGGTGTAGCTACTCTTACTCTACTCAAGACAAGAGGCTCTATAGGAGTAATCTTTAGTAAGAGCATGTTATGGATACCCCCTCATAATCTTTATGAAGTTGAATACATGGATTAGTAATGGAGTTTCTTTAACACCATATTCTTCATTGGAGCTAATAGTATAGAGTTTATTCTTCTTAAAATCATCTAATATCTTCTCTAGTATATGTTTAACTCTATCCTCTCCTCTAATCTCTATATTCCTCTCAATAATCTTCTTACTAAATCTCTCTAAATTACCCGGATCTCTTATAACCAATTGATGAGTTTTTTTAACTCCATAAAGATATTTGTATAAATCCTCTGGTATACTCTTTGATAATATTCCAGATAACATGTATAACCAAAGCCTCATTATAAGATTAACTAGATCTTCATTAACTAGTATTTCACTACCATACTTCCTGAGTGGTAGAAGACTCTGTGTTTCACTTCTACTATCGCTGATGACAAGTGTATCTTTAGTCCATGTTCCCTTATTTATACACCATATTGTATTCTTAGCATATTCTTCAAGATACTGGGTTGCTTTCATAATTTCATGGCTCAATAGATCCTTTAGACTAGCTATTCTAACACTAAAGCTTCTACCAGTTACTGGTGTTGAAGAGACAGGTATTGATGTTTTACCTGGACTTATAGTATTAAATAGTCTTTCACCATAAAAATTAGATCTCATTCTAATTATAGCTGGATAGACAGTCTCTATCGGGAATAAAGCTAGTATATCATCTCCTCCACTAAATACTACAAATCCCATGAGATTTATAGCATCCAACAGATCCCTTATAGCTGTAATCATTAGCGTGAATGATAAATGTGATGTATGTGCTGGAGATACGATAAGCTTTCTCTCATCACCACCATTTATTACTTTTGCTAGCTCCATAGCAATGTTGTATGCTCGCCCCAAACTAGAACATGCTTGCTCTCTTGATCCAGTAATAGAGCCCTCCCTTGTAATACTATTGTATAACTCTTCAAAATATTTGTTGATAGCAATTGTCTGTAACTTTCCAGTTATTATATCACCCATATAATCCGCATCTCCACGTACAATAGCATAATGAGTTCTGGCATTACTAAGACTTCTAATGATCTCTCCCAATCTATCAGTATATCTGAAGATCTCATCTATTAAAGTCGTGGTTTTAGTAACATTAGCCATGAATAATTCATTAATGAACTCTTGAAGCTTACCACTATTCTTTATTCTCTCTAACTCTTTATGTAGGAATCCACTTAGTATTTCAATAAATCTATCATAAGTTATTGTTCTCTTAGCTTTACCTCTAACTACACTATTAAGTTCTTCAAGAGCTCTACTTAAATCCCTATTCGGCGGTATTTCTTCTTTAATTTCTGTCTCTAAAGTTTCTATGAAAATCCACTTAAGGATTCTTCTAGCATCATCTTCGCTTATGTTTATTCTCAATTGCTCCTTAAGGTTCTCAATAAAGTCTTTTAGAAAGTCTTTTACATTGATAGACTTTCTTATAGCTAGATCTAACGGGGTTAATGAGATATCATCTGTCGAGATCTTCTTAATAGACTTAACTACTCCCTTCTTTAATGTAAGATGAGTTAAGGCCTTTATCTCTGATCTATATGTAATGTATACTATCCTTTTAAATAAACAATAAGGTCCAAGAGCCTCACCTGGTTTAAAGTAGAGCATTAGAATAGGCTTAACTTTCTCCATGCATTCCTCTATAGACTCTTCATTACATATGTTTATCTTTTTAATGAATTCCTTTAAATCGTTAGGATCATAGTCGATTACACCATCAATCTCGATCTTCCCAAGTTTTATTACTGCCGGCTCACTACCACATAATGAACATGGTATCCAGTTTCTCCCACCATAATATCTATCTTGTTCTTTCAGTGAATTATTAACTAAATACCAAAATGCTCTGGGTACTGGTATAGAGTGTCTATCTGGATTATTTAGTGCACGTATAAACCCTATATGCCATAGTAATCGTATAGCTAGATCTTGTTTGTCTAACTTGTAATCCTCAATTAGTTGTTTTACTTTTTTAGGTCCAATACCTATTTCTTCACATTTGGAACCTTTATCTAAACACTCTCTAAGCTTATTATAAAGACTCTCAACGTCAACTATATCTATTCTTAAACCTGTATGAGGAACACTAATTAATTCCTGTATAAGATCTAACAGCCTTTTTCCAATAGAATTCACTAGGTAATCAATTTCTTTCCCCTCCCTCCTAGCTCTATTTATTGCTTTATCTAATTCACTTCCTATTTCACTAAGAAGTTCCTTCCATGACACCACGTACAGCTTTTCAATAAACTCCATTACCTCATCTACGTTGCTTAATTTAAACTCTAAATTCTCTAACTTATAGCCTATTTTTGGTATAACTAAAACTGCTGTGACAGGAATTAGAGGTATTAAGCTAAGCCGCCTTATAACATACTCATATACTCTCTCTACACTTTCAGATTTATAAGCACCCAATAGTTCAATAAATGGCGTAATTCCATGTACCGCTTCTATGTATGAACTCGCTATAGTGTTTTTAATGTATTCTAGATCATCAACGCAGTCTATACATGAACCTGTTAGTTTATGTAGTTCTCTTAATAGGTAGTTTATAAGATAAGAGTTAAGCCTTGGAGAAGGTGTAATGAGGGAATCTGGTCCATAGTATGAAATTATTTTCCATATTACTTTCCATGTGAGATTAGATAATATCCAGCTTGCAGCCCATAAATCACCTGTCTTTCTAGCACTTGATATAAATCTTTGTACACCAGGAATGTCTATTCTTATCAAATACCCGCTTGGAATAAGCTTTCTCTCGACAGCATATTTGTAGAATAAGTTAGCTACTGTAGCTGAAGCGTATAAGTGATCAAATATAGTGTGCGTTGGTGCTCTTGTATCAGCTAAGCTAATGGGTAGTCTGTGTTCAAAACTATTCTTATACCACATACTCTCTAATAACACATATAATGTTGTATACATGAGCCATACTTTATACCATTTATCTCTAATACACTGACAAGACTCAAGTTTTGTAAGTACTTTATTAAGCTTCTTAGCGATCTCCGTTTGTTTCTCAAATATCACACGTTCTATATTTTCCTTTACAGGTATAGGCTTACGATACCGTGTATCATATATGTTATGTATAAACCTATAGTCTACAACATAGCTAGCCTTTCCTAAAGGCTCTAGGAACCATCGATCAAACGTTGAAGCCGCTATATCAGCCTTTTTAATAGGATCAACTAGATCTGGTAGATCAGGATTTAATAGCTTTATATTACTAAGTATAATTCCCCTAAGTCCTTTAG
>CAYZRH010000078.1:0-7212 GCA_964480805.1 uncultured Desulfurococcaceae archaeon | reverse complement strand
GTATAGATAAACTAAGCATAGATCTATAGGTGAGTACGTAATAGTATTTAATAGACTAGTATGATCTAGTAAGTCTAGTTTTTATACATAAGTAGATATTAGAAATAGATAAGAGTTATGATGTATTTGTATTAAGTGGTGGGTATATAGAGAAGCTGTATAAGAGAACATTAGCTTTTAGAGAAGCTACCTCCCCGTTTATTAATAGAGGTGTTTATGAACTAGATTGTTTTAGTATAGAGTAGTCTCTGCAGTTATATCTTAAAGGCATTACTTTACGGGTTCTTTAGATTAAAAACTAGAGTTCATGGATTATGGTAAGAAGGATATGGCTAGAGAGGTAATAGATTTTGTAAGAAGTTAGAGAGACCTCCTTGATCTAGTGGACATGTCCTATATTGACTCAAGACCCTGCACAACAATATATAGCTTAGATGATGCTAGGAAGCGTGTTAAAGTTGGAGAGAATTTATGGAAGCTACTTGAGGGGATAATGAGTAGATTGAGGAGATAGTTTATGTGTATAGGGATTATATATGAGAGGTATAGATTGCTTAGGAAGTGGAGAGAGTATGTTGTTTTACTTAAAAAGACTGTTGACCTAGTTCTTCCTAGTTCTAGAGTACATGTTGTTGGTGTTGCTGAATAGATTAACAGCTACTAGTGATATAGATGTAGTTATTGTTTATAGGGATGCTCCATTATATGCTGATGAGAAAGCTAGAATAAAGACTATTACTGAAGAACCTTGGTGTACCATTCGCCTATCCATTTGAAATATACTTGCTAAGATCTAGTGTAGCTAGAGAATTTCTAAAACATTGTAGGAAAGTTGTTGGGGGTAGTGTAGGTGTTCTTAGAAGTAGTAGTTGTAGTATGTAGTCCATGTGTATGTATGTCTAGGCTCTCTAGGTGCTTCAATAACTGTTTTTAAAGCTATTATTGTAGATATTATTGATATAATTGTTGTTGGTAGCAGTAGCTTTATCTCAAGATCTCTTATTAAACCACTACTAGATATTTTATAATTAAACTTCTTTACATCTTCAACAATAACTACATTAACACCTACTCTTAATACATTAGTCTCCATAACCCCTCTAGAGTATTCTAGAAACCCATAAGCATCATACTTAAAAGACCCATTAACTCCAAGATATACTCTAGCATTAGGGAACGGTGTTTCAATAACCTCTCTATAAACAAGTGTTTTATAGTATGTATTTGGTTTATCAAATAATAGTCCAGACCATAGTAGTCTATTAAAAACTATACGCGGTTCATCTAGACTAGGATACGATATTATATCTCTATCTAGACTGCATAATGCCTGATCAACTACTGGTTCTCCATAATCATGTGATGTCTCAATACTATAGATGTATATGTTATGACTATTTACTATAGAGTATGCTGTTGAATAAACTAATCCAGCAACTACAAGTACTAGGAGTATAGCTAGTATTGACTTAATATTTCTACTAAGACCAGTCTCTACATAACTAGGTGTTGGATAGAATGCTTGGCTCCATGGAGCTACTGGGTATGTCCTATACATAGTCTCTACTCTATAACTAGTTAAACCAGTAAATGCTAGTCCAGCTATAAATCCTCCAACATGGGCAAAGAACGCTATACTACCTAGCCTCATATAGCCATAGATTACCTGTAGTGCAAACCATAGTATTAGAAATGATGAAGCTGATAGTGTAAAACACCATGGTATAAACCATAGAAACCAGCATATAGTAAGCTTCCTCCTAGGGTATAGTAGTAGGTATGCTCCAAGAACACCACTAATAGCGCCAGATGCTCCAAGAGCTGGCACCGCTATTGTCTCTAAACCAGTCATACATGTAAACGCTGTATGAAAGCAAGTTGCTATAACACCTGATACAATGTATAGTACTAGGTATCTAGTAGAGCCTATTGTCTGCTCAATAGCTCTACCAAATATGTAGAGGAAGTACATGTTAAAGAATATATGGAGTATATCAGCATGTAGGAACATACTTGTAAATAAACGATACCATTGAAGCGGGTTAAGCAGTGATACTGGTGTTAAAGCATACATGCTAATCCATTCAATAGATGTTGTTATAAAGAATGACTTATAACTAGAAAATACATAGACAACAACATTAGCTAATATAAGAGCATAGGTAACCCTAGGTCTACCACTATAGTAGTAGACATCACCACCAATAGGTATAACACCCATAACCCAACCAGCTCATACACTTCCTAAACACTAGATAAAGCTATACAAAACAAACCTATATAAGGTATATTAAAAACACTATACTACAGTCAATACATCAAACACCACTATAAACTAGAAAACAACTAATGGGGGCTAGCTGTCTTTCTCCAGTGGAAATGGAGGTAGTTAACCGGGGGGTTTATTTCCAGTGGAGCATCGATCAATTATAGATAGCCTCCATGGAAGATAATGGATGCTGATCGATTATGTGCGGGTTCTCCATGTTTAACCGGGGGGTTAAATAGCTCCATTTCAACTGGAAAACATAAACAATCTCCATGGAAGCTGGTATAAAACTTCTATAAATAGACATAATTCCATTTATAGGAAAAGAGTATACTATTAATATGACTGTATAGCTACGTATAGTTACATGTATTATCTATGTAACATGGTTGCACTGCTTCTAATAGTGTGTAGTAGGTTTAATTATAGAGTGGTTTATGGAAGTTCTTTAACAAGTACCTACTCCTACTAGAAGTTAGTCTCTCAATTTCTACTAGAAGAATATATTATTATGTTAAATATCCTACTTATCTCACTACTGGATATTTTACTTGACACAGACTTCTACTAGCTATTGAAGTACTAGATTATATACATAAAATACAGTCTTTATCCATGGAGGCTGTTCAGTACTAGATATTTCTCTAATATAAAGTCTATTACCTATTTAATCCATGAAGGAATGCTAGTATATTATGTTAATCTCTACTATAGACTTATCTAATAGGTTATAGCTGTAGAGACAGTATATTAGAAGAAGAGCTAATACGTAGTTGTTGAAGCTATTTATTATAAATTATTACGTACCCTGTTTAATCTATCTAGTTGCTAGTTTTTTTCCTAAAAACCTTATTATCTCAGTCTTTAGACTTGATAACTCGTTCTCTAAAGGCTCCATTCTACTCTCCATCTTCTCCATTCTAGACTCAATACTATCAAACCTCCTATCAACATAACTCCTTAAATCATCGTATCTCTTATCAATATAAGATCTTAAATCTTCAAACCTACTATTCATATCAAGCCTCAAATTATCGATCCTCTTATTAACATCGTTAATCCTCTTATTAATGTCTTCAAATCTCTTATTAAAACTAATAGTTAGTTCATCAATTCTCTTATTAATGTCTTCAATTCTCTTTTCAACTAACTGAAATCTAGCATCCATATCACTCCTCAGATCGTCTATTCTCTTGTTCATGAATGATAGCAATAATATAATTACTTCTGTATCACTAAGCTTCTTACCCCTGGCTATCTTCTCACCAATACGCTTAACAGCTTCATCAACAACCTTTTCAAAAACAGCTAAAGAAACCTCTACAGCCATATAGTATCTACCACATATACTATCTAACAACAACTAATTATCTCTTACTCCAAACTAAACCATATACATATCTCTCAACACATCTCTAAGCTATATAGAGGAAGGTATAACATATTAATATATTAATAGCACTCTAGGTTTAACTATGAGTTAACCCTAGTGGAGACTAGGTAATTGTTAATCAACCTCCATAAACCATTCTTGTATGGATACTATTGTAACATATTACATACAGGAAACGTGTTACAGTAGCATAACTACTATATCCATAGTATGTTATTCTCTATAAATGGATAGACTATACCATATACACTCTAGCATAACTACGTATATGATATAGGTGTTTATAAGAAGCTTTTAGTGGTTTTTCATGGAGGTTGGTTTTGTTTTCCAGTTGAAATGGAGCTATTTAACCCCCCGGTTAAACATGGAGAACCCGCACATAATCGATCAGCATCCATTATCTTCCATGGAGGCTATCTATAATTGATCGATGCTCCACTGGAAATAAACCCCCCGGTTAACTACCTCCATTTCCACTGGAGAAAGACAGCTAGCCCCCATTAGTTTTAGTGGATAGTTGTGTAGGAAAATGGTTTGTTTAAATTGTTTTGTATATTATATTGTTTTATGGGTTTCTAGTCTGGTATGATTCTTGTACCACTTTCTCCTTTTAATGCTTCATAGGCTTTAAAGAGGTGTCCTATAATTGCTTGTCTACCTCCATTTCTTATAAACCTTATACTAGCTAGTACTTTTGGACCCATACTACCTGGTTTAAAGTGTCCTTCCTTTAGATACTTTTCTGCTTCACTAACAGTCATTACATTAACAGGCTTTTGATTAGGCTTACCATAGTTAAGGTAGACTCTCTCAATATCAGTTAGTATTAGGAATGTTGATGCACCAAGTGCTGTAGCTAGACGCTCACCAGCTAGATCCTTGTCAATAACAGCTTCAACACCCTTCAACCTACCATCCTCCTTTATAACAGGTATACCTCCACCACCACTAGCTATAACAACAAAACCCTCTTCAACAAGTCTCCTTATAGCATCAATCTCCATAGGGCCAATAGGGTCTGGTGATGGAACAACACGTCTCCAACCACCCCTTGGATCAGGCTTCATAACCCACCCTAGCTCACTAGCTACTCTCTTAGCCTCATCCTCACTATACCATGGGCCAATATACTTTGTTGGATTGCTGAAAGCGGGATCGCTCTTGTCTACAAGTACTTGTGTAACAACTGTTACAACACCTTTAACAACACTTCCAAGCAAACCCTTCTCAACAAGTCTATTATAGAGACTCTGCTGGATCAAATAGCCTAGCCAACCCTGTGTCATAGAACCAGCTATATCAAGTGTCATCTGCGGCAACCCCTTAAGCTTGCTACCAGCATTCATCCACTCAGCAATAATACCTACTTGCGGCCCATTACCATGTGTTATAGCTATCTTATAGCCTTCCTCAATAATCTTTATAAGAAAGTCTGCTGAACGATAAGCATTCCTCCAATAATCCTCTGGCGTACCCTTCTCACCCTTAGTCTGAAAGGCATTACCACCAAAAGCTATAACAAGAAACTTATCATCTCTAACCATACAGATCAACCTCTATAGCCCATACATTATATTAGATAAAATAAGTATCTAGACTATAATAACGTTTCTATACACTAGAGAAACAACTACCAATGCTCTAATATATAATTAATCACTTACTTAGAAAGCTTCTCAACTAGAAACTTGAGAATATTACTCTTTAAACTAGCTACTTCATTCTCTAAAGAACCAACTCTATCACATAGAGAACCAACTCTACTCTCTAAAGAATCTATCCTCTTTTCTAAAGAACTAACTCTATTCTCTAACTTATCTAATCTACCCTCTATACTATTAAGCCTTGTATCTATATTGTTAAGCCTTGTATCAACATAGCTCCTTAAATCATCATATCTCTTATCAATATAAGATCTCAAATCTTCAAATCTACTATTCATATCAAGCCTTAGATCATCAATTCTCTTGTTTACATCTTCAAACCTCTTATTAAAACTGTTGGTTAGTTCTTCGATTCTTTTTTCAACTAGTTGGAATCTAGTATCCATGTCACTCCTTAGGTCGTCTATTCTTTTGTTTGTGTCTTCCATTCTTTTGTTTATGAATGACAGTAGTAGTATGATTACTTCTGTATCACTAAGCTTCTTACCCCTGGCTATCTTCTCACCAATACGTTTAACAGTCTCATCAATAACTTTCTCAAAAACAGCTAAAGAAACCTCAACAACCATGCAGCATCTACACTCTCACTACATCTACTATAATATAAGCTATAGTAACTAATTACTCTTTACCCACTAAGCTATAAACAACACTTTCCATTAAACATAGATACTTATAAACAGTATATAATATGTACAAGAACTAAATGTTTTATATAGTAGCTTTGTTTTTCTAGACAAAAATAGCTTCCTCAATATATTGTATCAATACTCTCAACGACTGTGCCTTTTTATACACCGATTTTTTTATACCACGGAGGATAAGAGAATAAGTAGTAGAATCATATAGTTGAACATACGGGTTTAGGGTGTGCGGTCTTGTCTCTAGAGGATCTTTGTAGGAGAGAGGTTTCACGTATAGCTAGGTATGACTATGGTTATAGACAAGTTATTGTTGGTGAACCTATTCCTTCTGGAATGGTACGTGGTAGGTATGTTAGATATAGAGTTCCTGTAACTGTTATTGGTAGAATGGGTGCTAGATATGATGAGACAGTTTATGAGTGTGTAGTAGATGAGTATAGTGGACGTGTTATTAGGATTAGAAAAACTGGTTGATATATCTAAATTATAAGATAGTGCTCTTGGAGAGTCTATGATATTGTAAGCGTTTTTAGTTACTATTCTACCTTTGTTCTCTAGTTATGGATGGTACATATATTTTTAGATTTGGTATTCTTGTATAGTGTTTTTGATCAATGGTTATGAGTTCTGCATTCAATACTAGTGTTGTAGCAACTATTAGTAGATCTGTGAATGGTATTGTCTGTCCTTTTCTATGTAGTTCTACATCTATCTCTAAAGCTTTAAGAAGAATCTCTTGTGAAACTCCTATAATCTCTCCAAGTTTTTCTATAGCTTTCTTTCTACTAGTAATATCTCTACCAAGGTACTTATGCCCATATAGGTACTCATATAGTACAATCCATGGAATATACAATGCACTATACTTATCCATAATGTTTTCAAGGAGAACAGTGTTTCCACGATCAAATATTTCAATAACAACACTAGTATCAAGTAGCCCCCGCATCCAGCTACCACCACCTACGTCTACGCAACTCTCTAGTCACTTCAACAACTCTATCAACTTCTTCATTACTCAACTTTAGCTTAATACATAGTCTTTTTAACTCTTCAACTCTATACTTCTTATATGTTTCAATAAGCATATCCACTAGATCACTATATCCTATATTTAGTGAGTCCTTAAGCTGTTTCAACTTCTTATAAACATTTTCAGATAAAGCTATAGTATGAGTCAAAGACACACACCTAGTAGCATATACTCTATAATACATATAAGACATATAATACATATAATAT
>CAYZRH010000077.1:0-7274 GCA_964480805.1 uncultured Desulfurococcaceae archaeon | reverse complement strand
GATAGTGCGGCTACGGGTGAAGAAGGGATGAACCCGTAGTGTCGGCCGTGAGGCGGCTATTTTTCAAACTTTCTTAGCTCCTCTAAATATTTTCTTAAACTCTTTTTCATGGCTATTCTAAAGTAGTTTGCTACATTATCAGCTAATAGGCAGAGTATTTCTAAGTATCTAGGTTTTGGAGCGTTTTCATAGATCTTGTTTTTATAGTTAATTTTGTCAAATATTTTATCATCAACTATAAGTAATCCAGGAGATAGACTATTAATGAATAAAGTAGCTCTTTCAACATCATTAAATACTCTAACAATACTTAAATAGCGATAGATTTTAAAGAACCTGGTTGGGAACCTCCTCATATATGCTCTCTTCTCGGTTGAAGGTATTTTTCGGAAATGTTTAACCCAAGAAGCTCTTCTAACAATTTCATTCTTTAAAACATGTTCACTAGCACCTACTACAGCAATCACCATACCATCATCTTTACTAACATCTACTGCAAGCAATAATGTATTACTCATTCTCTACTCACTAACATAGACTTCTATAGTAGAGAATTTGAAAAGATGATATATATAAAAACATAAGGTTTTACCATATTAGTTATTAATAATTCCTATATGCTTCGGTCTATCTAGTTCATGACAGTATATCATGTGTAGTATATAGCATAAAGCTTATATCATCCACAATTCTTCTAAAGTATCTTCATCAAATAGCTAGTACATTAATAAGATTCCTTTATCAACTACTCTATGTTCAAGCATATATAGTTTTAAAGGTTTAGCTAAATTTTTGTAAAAGTTCTCCTTATCATTAGCTACACGTAGCATCTAGACGTAGATTTATGTGAGAGAATATAGAGGTTTGATCTGTATTGCTTTATCTAGGGAGTATATGTTGTCTCTAGCTTCTCTGGAGCAGGATTATTTATCTAGCTTGTATTAAGATACTATTGGTCATGCTAGTAGTTTGATTGTATGGTGTAGTTGGTTTGTACCTTGATCGTGTGGAGGAGGCTATGTATCGTGGTGAGTATGGTAGGGCTGTAGAGATTGCTATGAAGGTTATTGTTAAAGTTGGTGAAGCTATTGGTGCTGAGAGACTTGTTAAAGTAGATCATGTCCATGTATCTGGTGTTTCTTATAGGAATATTAGTGATCCTGGTTTAGAGTTTATAGAGTCTCTAGCTAGTATGGGTGGTTCTTTCCAAGTATATACTACTGTTAACCCTACATGCATAGATCTTGGAGGACTTGTTAAAGTATTTGACCAAGGACTTGTTGATGGACAGTTAAGAATTATAAAGGCTCTTAAAAAACTCGGTGTTAAACCAGTCTATACATGTATACCATATTCTATAAGGAAGCCAAATATGGATGAGCATCTGGCTTGGGGGGAGAGTAATGCTGTTGCAATAGCTAACTCTGTATATGGTGCACGGACTAATAGAGAGGGTGGTCCACTAACAATAGCTTCTGCACTAACTGGGCGTACATACTATGCTGGCTTACATATTCTCTCTAACCGTGTTGTAGGAGTAGAGGTTTTTCTAGAACAAGAAATGTTTGATGAAGCATGGGCTAGTATTCTGGGACTATATATTGGAGAGTATGTTACCGTGATCCCGTATATACATGGGGCTAGTAGATGGGGTTTTATGGAGGTTAAGGAGTTTCTTGCATCAGCAGCTGCTAGTGGCAGTCATGCACTAGTTGTTCTTGAAGGATATACTCCTCCAGAAACCTATGTTATGGGATCTAGTGTTGAGAGACTATGTATTGGTATGGATGTCCTGGAAAGTTATTATGATAGAGTTTCTAGTACAGTAGAGGTTGATGGATATACGTTAGTGTATATTGGTTGTCCACACTTAGACAGTAGTGATTTAAGGAGGCTTGCTAGTAGGGTTGAGAAGTATAGTGGTTTAAAGAATAACGTTCTATTCCTTGTCACAATACCCTATGCTTACTATGGATTGTTTAGGGAAGAGATAGAGATCCTTAGATCTAGGGGTATAGATGTAGCTTATGGAGTATGCCCTATAGTGTCTTTGTTTAGAGAGAAGCCTGATAAGGTGTTGACTAATAGTGGTAAAGCACTGTTTTATCTAACTAGATGGCATAAACTTGATGTAGGATTAGCATCTATTGATAGGATCTTGGAGGTGGTTATGGTTAAGTGAGGGTTTTTAAAGCTAGAGTTGTTGTTGAAGGAGGTTGTTTTGGGGAACCATTTGTTGTTGATAGACGGGTATCTTTTCTTGGAGAAGTCGATCCTTTTAAGGGATCTGTATATGGTTATAGGGGTTCTTTTAGGGATAAGGTATTGGTTTTAGAGGGTACACGTGGTTCTACTGTTGGTTCCTATATAGTGTATGGTTTGAAGAGATATGGTTGTGCTCCAAAGTGTATAGTAGCTGGTTTTATAGAGCCTATACTAGTGACTGGATGTGTTATTGCTGAAATACCTTTATACCATGTATTTGATTTTAGGGGTTTAGTAGACTATATTAGATCACTTAATAAACCCTATATAGTGTGTAGAGATAGTGGAGAGGTTGTTGTATATGAAGAAGGCTCCACTAATAGTTATTGAAGGTATTGATGGAGCTGGTAAGACAACTATAGCTAAATGGCTTGTAGAATGGTTTAGGGAGAAGGGGTTAGAGGCTCTCTACACCTTTGAACCAACTGATTCATGGTTTGTAGATGCTCTTAAGAAATACAGTGACATAAGATCTGCTGAACTTGATGCACTAACGTATGCTGCTGACCGTATAGTCCATTTACGTAGAGAGGTTATACCTGCTTTAGAGAACGGCGTTATTGTTGTAATGGATAGATACTATTACTCAAGTATGGCTTACCAGGGTGCACAGGGTGCTCCAGTTGAATGGGTTAGAGAGATTAATAGGTATGCTCTAGAGCCTGATATAGCTGTATATATTGATGTTGATCCAGAGACTGGTTTGTCTAGGCTTAAGAAGGGTGTTGGTAGGAGGTTTCCAGAGTATGAGAAGGTATCTCTACTTAAGAAGGTTAGAAGCATATACCTTGACCTTGTTGAAAAAGGCTATCTATTAATGGTTGATGGTAGGAAGAGTATTGATGAGGTTAAGAAGGATGTATTAAAGCTAGTGCTTTCTAGACTCAGTTCTTTCTCCAACTTCTAGTTCTTTACGAATCCTTATTATTCTCTCAAGAACTTCAAGCCATCCAATAAGGTCTCTATAACCTGTATCTATAGGGTTTTCAACTGCTTTACCAAGTATTTCAACAACTTTCTTCTCAAGCCTATCTAGTGCTTGTGTTATAGATAGTTTGGCTATTACTTCACGTGCTTCTTCATCACTTGATACAAGGTATACTCTACCATGAACTGGACACACTATCTCACCAGTCTTTAGCTTAAACAATGGAAGACTACACTCTTTTACAGGGCATTTCTGTGGAAGCATAACAGCTCCACTACGTAGTAGTTCAGCCATTTTCTTAACAGACTCTCTCTTATCCATAACAAGTACAGCCTCTAAACTACTGCTTATACTCAAGTATATAAGGTTATGAATTCTTCTTAATATATGCTGTAGTATAGATATTTAATAGATACTGGTCTAGTAAGAAACTCTATAAGGGGGGATGGATTAGAGGTGGTGTGTTTATGGCTGGTCAACCACCTATAATGTATGATAATGAGGCTAAGCTTAGACAAGCTATGATAATGTTGCTCAACATTATAAACGATACTAGTGTTCCAAGGAATATACGTAGAGCAGCTACAGAAGCCCTTAACCATCTACGTGACGAGCGTTTAACACCTGGTGTACGTGCAGCTAATGCTGTTGGTGTACTAGACTCTATTAGTCAAGACCCTAACATGCCTATACATACACGTGTACGTATATGGAATATCATAACGCTGCTTGAGACTATACGTGACTAGAGTGTTGTGTCTTGGCTAGAGTAAGAGTGCGTGGTATAGCTGCTACAGCACTTACAAAGCTACTAATGGATCATGGACACGTTATTGTACAGGCTAGCCGTGTTATTCAAGAGAGGTTTGGCTTACCGCTTAATACTGCTCCAGCTGATGTAACTGTTAAGGATGGTGATCTAGATGAGCTTGTTGTTATAGGTTTTCCTAAAGAGGCTGGGGAAGTACTTAATGATATTGTTTCTGAACTAGAGTATGTTTTTGTATGGAAGCCTAAGCTTAACCTACATAGTGTTGTTGTTGCCCGTGTTGTTGATAGGAAGAGTGATGTTTGTGTTTTAGAGTTGCCTAATGGTTTGACTGGTGAATTGGGTAACTGTAATAGGGAGAAGGGTGATCTTGTCACAGTATCTATTGTTAGACCACCTATTAAGCCTTGGGAGAAGCCTCGTTTATCAACTAGTCTACGTGTTATTGGTGAGTATGTTGCTGTTATATATGGTAGTCCAAGGCTTACTGTTAGTGAGCATGTTAGAGATAGTGTTAAGAGGAGGGAGTTACTGGCTGCTGTTACAGCTGCTGTTATGGGTAAGGGTGTTGGTGTTCATTTACGTAGTAGTTGTTCTTATGCATCTGTAGATGATGTTGTTAGAGAGATTGGTTTTCTTGAAGAGAGGCTTAGAGATGTTGTTGAGAAGGCTAGGGGTTCTAGTGAACCATGTATTGTATATGATGGTGAGTTAGTAGCTATCCTAAGTCTATCTAGTATTGCTAAGGAGAAGCTAGACTTCATTAGATCATGTGTTGTACCAACGATTACTAGACACCATAGTCTTAAAGCTTATGGTGGTTCATTATCGGATATTGTTGACTATATAGAAGTTGGTTTAGAAATGGGTTTTAACAGTTCTATAGCATATAGTTCTCTACAAGAGTATATACTGTCTAAACTAGTTAGTAGACCACGTGTTGACATAGTCCACGTAAAACCTGATGGCAGGGTTTTAAAGCTTACACCTGGAAGGGTTGAGTTAATTTCTAGAAAGCCTAGTGGAGGCTATATTATTAGGTTGAAGAGAACTCTACAGTCACCTGGGCTACTTGACGGACTTGGTGTTGAGAAGAGGCCTGGAGACTATGATGAAATGGTTGTTGAGACTGACCAGTGGTTTATACATCACAACTACTATCGTTCAAATGGTGAGCCACTGGGTGTGTACATAAACATTAACACACCGCCAGAGATATACCCTGATCAGATAAAATACCATGATCTAGCGGTAGACATAGTATATAGGCATGGAGAAGAGCCTAAGATAATAGATATGGATGAACTAGAGAAACTATATAGAGAAGGAATAGTGACAGAACAACTATACAAGAAAACAATAGAAGAAGTAGAAAAGATCTATAAACAACTAAACAAAGACAAAAATAGGATAAACAGTAATAATAAAAAACCCAACACACACCTAGAAAAAACATGCACAAGTGCGGGGGTGCCCGAGCCTGGTCAAAGGGGTCGGGCTTAGGACCCGATGGCGTAGGCCTGCGTGGGTTCAAACCCCACCCCCCGCACTATTTCTTATATAGTCTCCTATAGAAACCTCTATCAAAACCTTCTTATAGTTCCTCAGTATACCGTTCTCCTCTATACGTGTTATCGTCTCGGTCTTACTCTATTAGGGTATGCTACTATTTCTTGCTTAGAGGTCTTTTAATGTCTTATTGTCTTTGTCGTGTATGTTAAGTTTGTGTGTTTATGAGGTAAAGGCTTTATGGGTGTTTTCCAGCTTAGTATCTAATATGGTGACCTCTACTGGGTGCTTAGATACTTCTGGTAGAGAGAAACCGTAATAAACCACCCTATAGAGGTCCTTAATGACCTAGAGTGGGAAATGGTTTTGTGTGGGAAGGGAGTGTTTCTATGTATTCCATGGTGTGAATATAGGTGTTATCACTACTTTATCTACTACATCTGCGTTTTGGACAACTATTTTCATCCATAGGATCATTCTATGCCCTGGATCTACTACTAATGTACTGTTGTGCCCTGGTACACACGGGTTTGTACAGTTTACACTACTCCATGGGTGCAGTGTGTGGTTACTAAATGGCCCGTAGATGAAGTGTGTTACTTTATAACTACTATAGCTTCCAGTAATTGATACGTTCACATCTTTAAACTTAGCCGGTAGTTCTCCATTATTCTTTATAATCATTCCAACCCATAACACTAGTTTGTTAAAACAGGGGCATGGACAGCCTACATCATATATCTCTAAACTAGAGTTATCACTTGATAAACTAGTGTGGCTTCTATCTAGTCTATGGCAGTGGCAGCAGCAACAATGGCAACAACACTTACAAACCTTATAGCATGTAATATCCATATCAAGATCAGCTATGTCTACATAGACATTAGCTTTCAATGTATCAAAATACATAGAATAAGATACACTAATAGAGAGCAAAACTACAGACATAGCCAAATACGTAGCCAGCCTATTCATAACCACTAATACAACTCCAATATCACTACTATCTAAAGCTACTAGACTAAGATAATAAATAACTAGAGTATATAGGATATAGATAAAAGATACATTAAAATATAGTAGATTAACAAAAAACTACAACCTCTCGGATGCCAACCAAGCACCCCCAATATAATAGGCTATGTAGATGCTAGAACAGATCGTCCACAGCCGTTTACATCATCCGTAGCTTCATGTATTGAGTTGTATATTTTTGTGTTTGCGGTGGGTGTTTTTATCATGGTCTCTGCTGGGACGCCTACGGGAGTATGGCTCCCCACGGGAACCCAGCAGTCACCAACAGATCTACTAGTCCTAGGAGTTTATAAGTCTTTAAAACACAGCTCCAGCCCACCCCACAGCCATTAAAAGACATAGAAAGAAACACTACAATACAAAAAGCTATAATCCAATGTTCTTACCCCTCCATAGCTTTTTAAGCCTTTACCTCTTTCCCTCTGATCCAAAATTATGGGTTAGATATGCTATTTCTCACCATAAATATCTTAGTGAAGATAAATAGGGAGAGAGCTCTCCTACTTACTAAGTTTAATAGAGAGGAGATACTGTTTAAAGCTAATAAGAATATACCTATAGTTTTAGAGAAACAACTACAGTAGTTGTAGACAGCATTACTAAGTAGTTAAAGAGATCCCTTATTCTATATAAGTTCAAGAAGTTTATTATGAGAGACCTAGTATCTATTTAATTTAAACACTGAGACATTCATGTTAGAACTAAAGATAGAGTAGTGGACCGGCCGGGATTTGAACCCGGGACCTCTCGGATGCCAACCGAGCGCTC
>CAYZRH010000076.1:2342-8176 GCA_964480805.1 uncultured Desulfurococcaceae archaeon | reverse complement strand
ATATTGCCATGACGATTTATTTGCCTCTCTCGGTGGAAATCCTTGTTTCAGTAGGTTTATCTTCGCTTCTTTTGCCGTAGCTTTAACTGTCTTATATTTGCATCCAAGCAATTGATATGCTGTTTTTCTATGCCTTAAACCTGCTAGGGCTAGTATCAAGAAGAATACATAATTAACTTGTCTGTATTGTCTAGTCTTTATGAAGTGGTTGTACAGCTCCAAGAAATTCCTTATTTTCTCGATATTGTCTTGTTCGAGAATGCACTCAACCACGAAATCTGGTATGTGCTCCATGTAGTAAAAGTTACTGTGGATTAACGCTGGGAGTACTATGCGTAGGTATTTTAGTTTTCGCGTAATGAATGTAGCTATGAAGTCTCCTCTAAAGTCTTGTGGATAGTACTCTTCTTCGTGAAGTTTTCCTGTTGTAATATAAGTATCCAAAAGGATTTTTGCTTTTCTTATGTCAGAGACTCTCTTCGCGATAATATTTACTATTTCTTCTGGTACACTTAGTTTTGTATCTGACAAGATCCTTTCGAGTATCTTTCTCATGGCAATTTCATATGTTTTAGAGACAAAGATTACCTTTGACTTGAGAATGCCTATTGCTATTTTGGCCTCAATCGACGTAGCATCATCAGTCTCAACGATTACTCTTACTGGATATTTAGACATTTTTGATAGTTTTTCCAGCAGATAATCATCAGGAAAAATTATGCTTGGTCCTGGCCGATCCAAGTGTATTATTAGGTCACCGAATACCTCCACATTACGCTCTAGGAACTCTATGGCGTCTCTGAAACTATGGAAAGACAGTACTGTGTATCCGTACTTCTTCGCAAACAGTCTAATGAGTGTTGTTTTTCCAGAACCTATTGCTCCTACCAATAGTAGGTGTTTAGGTTGGCTAACCAATTGTTTATCGGCGAACCACTCGTTTAATAGCTTCATAGTCTGTTTTGGTATGCCCACTATATCATCGATGCTTCTTGGTTCATATTCCATTATCTTACCCATGCTTGATTGCCTCCGTGGACTCAATAATAAAGCTGTACATTAGGATGTTATCTGGAACCCCTTGTATGGACATTTGTATGTATTTGCTTATTAGCTTCGATAAGGGTGGGATATACTCTGGTATAAATTCTTTTGTTTCGCGTTGTATGATCTCAAACAATAGTGATAGTATATCATATGCAGCATACCCATTATTTAGGAGTTCCTTGCTCTTTTTTATGGCTCCTCCAATATTGTTGCTTAGTATTAGTTCCAAAAGTTCTCTGATCTCCTTCAGGTTATACCCTAAGAGTTCCTTGGCCTCATCTATGCTTCCGAGAGTTCTTCCAGATGCGTGAATGAATTGGAGGAAGCTAATGATTCTCCTAATATCGTTATCTAGGGCTTCAACAATGTATTTTAATACTTCATGATTAATGCTTATCCCTTCACTCATCATTATTTTGCTCACAAATGCTATTATGGAGTCTGTTGATGGTCTAGATAGCCTAAGTAGGAGAAAGCGTGATAATAATGGCGGTGAAATGCTGGTTATGCTGTCTGCAGTAGCAATAAAAGTAACGTTTGGAAAAAGATCCATAACATGTCTTAGGGCTTTTTGTGCCTCATTTGTAAGCATATCAATTGTGTCGATAAACAAAACTTCTTTTTTCAGCTTTTGACCTTCCTCTACTCCTATTGGAGATATCTCTCCATATTGTGCCCCAGAAATTTCCTCAAATAATGATCTAATATTTCCAATGCTTCGCTCAAAGGAACCCAGTATTATTCTCGTTTTTTCTAGCCAATTTTCTCCTAGGTATTCTCTTAAGAAGCACTTCACTATTGTTGTCTTTCCAGACCCTGGGGGACCATAGAGCAAAAGATTTGGTGGACGGATCTTCTTCTCCGCAAATTTCTTAAGTATTTCTATGACCTCCTTATTTCCCGCGATATCCGATAAAGACTTGGGTTCATATTTCTTAATCCAAAGCTCCAACATAGAACACCTTACTTCTTAGAATATAATTAAAAAGTCAATTATATTAGGTTTATGATAGCACTTGTCATTGTCCCCAAAAAATAATGATAATATCCTAGAGGAACTAGACACATCAAGAATAATAACATTAAAACATCAGAACGTAAATTACAAATAACCATAATTTGTTACTGGTTAGAACGCTTTGCTTTTTTTAAGCAAAAATCACACAGTCCATCTACAAATTTCGGTGGTTTGTCGAGTAGAGTTATTTTATTTAGTGTTATTTTGAATCCGAATTCTCTTCTAGCTATTTTACCTCCGTAAGAACTAAGTATGTATCCCCTAACGACGCCATATTCTCCGCATCCCCTGCAAATAGTTATGCTTTCGATGATAAGTTTCTTTCCACACCTCTCTTTTACTAACACGCGTAACCTTGCTTTTAAACGTTTGAAAGAGGATACAGGAATATAATCTAGCAATGTTGTCTGCATATTGCCCAAATAATAAGTTTCACTTCTTATCTTAAGGACACATAGGTTTGTTCTTATGCACATTTAAGCCTACGACTCCCCGCTAGCTTAGCGATTCTATCAAGAATATAAGTTTAGGATTCCTATAGGATCATTATATATGAATCATACACACCACTTTTATTCTAGATTTTTTCTCTTCTATATGACCTAAAGTATATTTTTAACTAGGGAGTCGTAATGAGTAGCGAGCTACGAAGAAGATTCACTGAGTATAAATCAAAAATAAAATCTGCAAAGACCCATCCAGCAAAAGAGATTATCTTCTTTAATTTCCTTAGGGACATCTTTGGAATTGATGTCGAAGAGCTTGCACTAAAAACAGAGAAACCACTCAAAAGTAAGGTTTATAAAGTCAGAGGAAGAGCCGATCTAATATATAGAGGAGTAATCTTGGAAGTGAAAGTAGATCTGAAAAAAGAACTTGAGCAAGGATTGAAGGAGCTCAAAAAATATACACTACTTCTCGCGGAGGAGGGCGAAACTGATTACATTGGAATAATAACTGATGGCATCGATTTTAGAGCATATATCATGCCCAAAAGCGAAATACAAAAAGCCCAAGAATTATTGAAGCAAGGCCAAGAATTCGATGATGTTCTCGACCAAGTAAGCCTAAAAGAGGTATCGTCATTCAGAGTAAACGACAATGCCGAAGAGTTTATCCTCTGGCTCGACTCCTACTTCTTCACACAGAGAAATATAAAACCAACCGCCGAAGATTTACAAATAAAATTTGGATTAGAGAGCCCAACATTCACCATGTTCTTTGAGAAATTCAAAGAACTATTCAATAAAGTTAAGGATATCTCATCAGTTAAGCTAAAATTTTCACTATGGAGAAGACACCTAGAGATCGTGTATGGTTCCGCACCAGATGAGGACGAATTCATCATACACACATATTTGGTAACATTAGTCAAACTTATAATGTATCTCCGTCTATATGGGGCAAGAAGTAGCACGGACATCACAAAAATAATTGATGGTACATATTTCAGAGAACTTGGAATACTTAATTTTATCGAAGAAGACTTCTTCACATGGATACTTGAAGAACCTATTAAGGACGAAACCCTAAAACTTGTTAAACGTCTACTAAACGAATTAGATGTTTATGATTTTGATCAAGCAGATGAAGACCTGTTTAAGGAGATATATCAAGATATAGTTGGGCCTAGCACCAGACACGCCATTGGGGAGTATTATACACCAGAATGGCTTGCAGAATTGACACTATTATATGCACTAAAATTCCTAGGAAAGAAAGACGAATTACCATCCATTCTAGATCCCGCGTGTGGCTCAGGAACATTCCTCACAAATGCAATAATCTATTACAAGAGAACAAATCAAATACCTGATGATGAACTACTTGAACTGATTTTAAGAAAAATTAAAGGCATCGATATAAACCCGCTAGCCGTTATTATTGCTAGAGCAAACTACATAATCGCTTTAGGAGATCTAATAAAACGACGCCGTGGGGAAATAATAATACCAGTCTACCTAGCGGATGCCATTGTCTTCCCGAAAGCGGAAAAATCAACACTAGCGGCTCAAAAAATCAAGGTATACAGATATCAAGTCAAAACAACAAAAAAGAATCTTAAGGGAGAGATATATCTATATGTTCCCGAGAGCATTGTCCAAAATGAAATTCTTCTTGGAAAGATATTAGGCAAAATGAGAGAGCTTCTTGGTGCCTATAGATCAAGAAAAATTGACGAGAAATCTCTAACAACCGCGTTTAATAGATATGCCAGAGAAATAAATCTCAGTGACGAGGAAATCAACGTATTAACAGACACGATAAGTAATTTAAAATTTCTAATAGATAACGAGGAGGACACAATTTGGCTCTATATTCTAAGAAATATCTATGCCCCCATTAGAATGAAGGAAGAAAAATTCGATATAGTTATTGGAAACCCGCCATGGATAGCATTCAGATACATACAAAACAAGACATATCAGGAAAAAGTAAAAGAGTTAATCTTTATTTATGATCTTTTGGATAAGGATAAGATACACTTGTATACGCAAATGGAGTTTGCCTCATTATTCTTCAGGAGATGTGCAGATCTATATCTGAAAGAGGGAGGAATAATAGCATTTGTGATGCCCAGAAGCGTTCTAACTGGTGCAATGCAACATGAGAAATTTAAAGAATTTAGTATACCTCCCATGAAGCTTCTAATGATATTGGATATGAACTATAATACTAAATTCAAAGTCGAGCCTCTGTTTAATGTTCCATCATGTGTTCTTATCGCCAAAAAAGGTGAAGAAACGAAGTATCCGGTTCAAGCAATAGCATATTCTGCAACATTGACAAGAAAAAATGAAAAACTTGTTAATGTAAAACCTAAGCTGAAAATCAAAAAATACAAATATAAATGGCGAAAAATAAAGTTTGAAAAGTCTCCGTATTATGATCTATTCAAGGCCGGAGCAGCAATATATCCACGACCTCTATGGTTTATTGATTTCGTAGTTGAAGAGAAGCTTGGTATAAATCCTAATAAACCCCAAGTTAAAAGTTCAAGTGAAGCAATAAAAGACGCGAAAGGAAAATGGAAAAACATTTGTATTAGGGGCACTGTGGAAAGCAAATTTATATTTGCTACATTACTAAGTAAGGATCTTAAGCCCTTTGGTTATGATAAACTAAGGCCCATAGTATTGCCAATCGAGTTTAGAAATGGAAAGCTTCACCTACTTACATATGATCAACTAAAAAGACAAGGATTTTTAGGTATGGCCGATTGGCTAAGTAAAGTAATATTGGCTTGGGATAAATTTGCTAGTAGCAAGGATAAGAAAAACTTTCCTACACCGATGGATAGGCTTAATTATCAAGGATTGCTAACATCTCAAGATTTTACAAAAAGGTACATTGTTCTATCGGCATCCTCTGGAACATACACAGCATCTTGTGTTATTGATAGAAAGAACATTGGCTTCTTCTATGTAGATAACCAAAAAATAGTGCCTATAAATTTCATATCTGAGGTAAAAACATTTTTCTATGAAACTGATGATGAAGATGAAGCTCATTACTTGTCGGCAGTTATTAATTCTAATGTTATAGATAAGTTGATAAAAGACTTTCAAACGCGTGGCCTCTTTGGTCCACGAGATATTGGTCGTCTGCCATTCAATTTTCCAATACCCATCTTTAATCCCAAAGATAAGCGACATCTAAGGCTCGCAGAGTTGAGTAAAATCTGTCACAAAATAGTGAAGAAAATAAAAGTTAGAAGCAGAAAAAAAGTTAAGGAAAAACTTGCAACATGTATGAAAGAAATCGATGC
>CAYZRH010000076.1:0-2332 GCA_964480805.1 uncultured Desulfurococcaceae archaeon | reverse complement strand
CTCTTGTCGAAGATATACTTTCAGAGCAATCATCTTAATGCTGTTTCCTCATAACTACAATAAATCACGGTGCCACGGATTTCAGAATACACCTACTTTGCAAGAAGTTACGAGCTTACAAAGCGAAAACAAATAACGCTCATCCCGATTAAGAAAAAAGCTATGGACAATATTTTTCCTATTGTTGTTCCTAATAAGTGGGTGAGTGGTGTTGGCTCGTCTGTAGTTTGTTTGTTTAGTAAGACCAGTAATGACATTGTTTGTCCTCATTTTTGGGAGCTTAAAGCTTGGACTGGTTGTCCATTTAGTTGTAGTTATTGTTATCTGCAGGGGACTTTTCGTGGTGCTGAGAGAAAAAAGCCGCGAATGAAAGATAAGGATAAGATTGCTAGGTTTCTTAGGGAGTTCTTGTGTTGGGCTGATAGTGTTGGGTTAAAGACTCTGTTGAATGCGGGTGAGGTTGCCGATTCCTTAGCTGTTCCTGACTATGTTAGGAGGTTCTTGAAGATAGCGTTACCTATCTTAGATAGGCATCCCGATCACAAAATTCTATTCTTAACGAAAGGTGGAACAAAGCATATTAAAGTTCTTGAGGAGATACCGTCCGATATGAGAGATAGATTTGTAATTAGCTTTTCTATAAATCCAAGGGCCGTTGCTAAGCGGTACGAACATGGTGCTGCGGATTCACTTGATAGAATTGAGGCCGCTAGGATGGTCGCCGAGATGGGCTTCGAGGTTAGGATACGGATCGACCCGATAATCCCCGTTGAGGGGTGGATTCTGCACTACACTAAGTTGGTAGATGATCTTTTGGACAAGATTGAGCCTTCCCGCATAACTATTGGGAGTCTGAGAGCCTTAAAGAAGACAATAAAGTTTTCTCGGGATAATAGCTGGTTAGAGTATATAAGGATGTTTCCGGAGAGGACGTCTTGGGGCTTAAGAATAAGGCGTGAGCTTCGTGTCAGGATGTTCGCTATAATCATTGAGGCCTTAAAAAGCCGGGGCTATAATAAGCATATCGCATTATGCAAGGAACCCTATGAAGTATGGTTAGAACTTCATAGAATGGGGCTTCTAGATCAGCCAGGGAAAACTGCTATCTGGGAAAATGTTATGTGTAACTGTAAGCTTTGACAATTTTTCCGTACATGAAAGAAATAGGGCGTCAATTTTTTATAGTTCCTTGAGTATAATTTGGATGTTATTGTAACTTGGTGCTGTCCATGATGCTATCGCATAGAGCCATAGGTCTGTTCAACGATGTAATCAGTAAGAAATTAGGATTCACGCTTAGACCATATCAAGTGTATGTTTCAAGCGAAATTATCGATATGATTGAGAAGGATAACAGATTTATTGTCGTTACTATGCCGACTGGTAGTGGAAAGACGCTTATTGAAATGTTCGTTGCATTCTATGCCTTGAAAGCTGGCTACCATAGTGTCCTAGTGCTTGAGCCAACAAGATTTCTTTGCGACCAGATGTATCGTCTATGGGAAAAAGCATTTGGGGATATCGTTGGAAAGGAGTATGAAGGCAGATGCCAAAGCTTTATGGAACCAAATAAGAGGATCATTATATCCACTCCAATTACCGCTCTTAAGTGCGTGTCGATCCTTAAGAAGAAGTTTAGAGTAGTGATCGTGGATGAGGTCCATCACGCATTTGGGGGTAAGTACTATCATGAGTTACTGCTGGAGCTTAGACCCGACCTCGTGATTGGATTTACTGCATTATTGCCCACATATAGGAGATATCGTCTAGACCCCAAGGTTATGAGTGTGGCGGGTAGGCCGAAAATTTTGTTCTACGACTTTAAGAGACTAACTGAAATAGACAAATCATTCGAACCACCAAAAGCTATAGCTGATCTTTTCGATGCGGAGATGAATGATGTAGAAAATGGAATATATGACTTATTGTTTCGTGGGGCTGTAAATGGTGACACCAAGACTATAAAATTCTTGGAAATCACTCTGGCTCGATATGGTAAGAGTGCATTCTGTGAGAGCCTAGAAAGAGCTATTGAAAGGGGTAAAATTCTTGATGCTAAATCTCTAAATAATCTATGTATGTTAGAGGAGCCATCTCACAAGGCTAGAACTCTAATTGATATCTTTAATGCATATGCTGTTGGCAGGGATAGTGAACTTTTACCAGTAATAATATTTACGTCACGTAAGGCTACGGCCTACGAATTTAGCGAAACGATAGTTCGTAGTGGTGAGTTTCCAGGTAGTAGAGTTGAGGTTCTGACTAGCGATATGAGTAGAGATGAGCGACAGAGGCTTGTGAAAAGGGCTAGGAGGGGCGAGGTGGACATAAT
>CAYZRH010000075.1:0-8657 GCA_964480805.1 uncultured Desulfurococcaceae archaeon | reverse complement strand
TCACTTACATACTAGCTAGTCTATAGGCTATTTTACAGAATAGTTTAAAGAGTTGGAGCTATAACTATCTAGTTTTAGTACTCTAAATATGGTGGTTTGTGTTATGGATGTTGTTGAGTTGTTGTCTAGTCTTGTTTCTATAGTGTCTGTTAATGATCCTGTTAAGGGTGTTAAGCCTGGTAAGGAGGCTTCTAGTTTTATACGTGATTACCTAGTTGATCATGGGGTTGAGCCAGTGGTTTTTGAAGTTGACGGCTTTTATAGTGTTTTTGGCTCAATTGGTGAGGGTATTCCTTGTCTTATGTTTCTTGCTCATTATGATACTGTTCCTGTTGATCCAGGTTGTTGGAGCTATGATCCTTTTAAACTAACTATTGTTGGTGATCGTGGTTA
This sequence comes from uncultured Desulfurococcaceae archaeon, assembly GCA_964480805.1. Classification (GTDB taxonomy): domain Archaea; phylum Thermoproteota; class Thermoprotei_A; order Sulfolobales; family Desulfurococcaceae; genus CAYZRH01. Next base: position 8,264 of record CAYZRH010000075.1, on the reverse strand, counting down.
TGGCCGTGGAGCTGTTGATGATAAAGCTAATGTTGCTGCACTACTAGTTGCTTTAACTGAGCTTTCTAAGAGGAGGCTTCCATGTAGGATACTGTATGGTTTTACTGGTGATGAGGAGGTTGGTGGTGCGTGTGGTGCTGGCTATATAGCCCATATGCTCCATGATCGTGGAGAGCTTCCAAAATACCTTGTTAACGCTGATGGTGTTGGTTTTAAAGTTATTGTTAGGAGGAGGAAGATCTTTAAGATCATTATTGAAGTCCCTGTTGAGAAGAGAGTTGTTTATGGTAGAGTTTCATCTAGAGAGTTTAGTGTAAGCTATCCAGTTGTACAGCATAGTCATTCAGCATACTTTATACATGGTGTTGACACACATCCATTAATAGCTGTCTCAGTTTTTGTTAGAGAGCTCTGTGTATACCCTATTAGGCTTTATGGAGGATTTATTAAGACTAATGTTATCCCAGAAAGGGCTGGACTAGACTATGTAGAACCCTCTATTAGTGGTGATAGAGTAGAGGTTGACATTGGTCTTAAGAAGTTGTTGGAAGCTATACTACCTATAACAAGGCTTCCAATAGAGACTGAGAAGCCAAGTGATTATGGTGTAACAATAAACCCTAACCTCTACGAATTTGATAGAAGTGTTCATAGAATATACTTTGACATGCGGGCTATGATTAGTGATAGAAGTGTTGTAGAGAAGGCTTTAAAGAAGCTTCTAGAAGAGATACTGCCAGAAGCAAGGTTTTATGTAAGAACTTGTTGGGGTGGATACCAGTATACACCAAAAGACTCTCCACTAGTAAGGACTTTTACTAAAGTACTTAGAGACTATGGACTAGAACCAGTTGTTGGAGAAGGAGCTGGAGCATCAGACTCAAGATACTATACAACATATGGTGTTGAAGCAGTAGACTTTGGACCACATGGTGGAGGAGTACATGGGTGTAACGAGTATGTAGAAATACCATCACTAAAGAAACTACCAGCAATATACCAAGAACTAGCATTAAGGATCATTAGTAAACACAGTTATTGATCCTTCACGTTCTCCTCCAACCTAGAACAACTAGCGCCTACATAGATCTCTAAACTATAGCTTACCAACTACTTATACTACACGTATTCTACATGATATATCCTATTACTCTAGTAGTATTTATTATGGTTTAGTGGGATAATATCCTATGAGAGTGGGATGGATGTCTCTAAAGCTTATTATGGATAAGAAAGGCAGGATCTTAATACCTAAGAGTATTAGAGAGAGGTTAAAGACTAGATTTTTCCGAGTTGTGTTAAGGAGAGATGGTGTTATAGAGCTCCATCCACTATACGATCCTTTGAAGCTAAAGGGTTCTGTAAAACTAGGTATTAGTGTTGAAGAAATTGAGGAGGCTGGAGAAAAACTTATTACTAAAAGAAATCTATGATAAAAATTTGTGTTACATATAATACTCCATTATCTATTTGAAGAACAACAGCTATTGGTGTTTGAAGAATCTATAGTATAGGAGTCACATATAATGCTATGGAGCATTACTTTTATAATCAAGAATAACTATATTATCTTTGTCTTCCCATAGAGTACTGTATTTCTTACTATGTAAAATGTTATCTTCTAAAAATGTTTTCTTTTAAAGATACTTTAGAGTCTTTATTTGTCTTTACAGAACATGACTGCTATTATCTATGTTATGTATATTTTAGGTAGGCTATGTTAATGTGAGTTTATATATTATATCTGCTACATTATTACTTAGGGTGTATAAGTGTTTTGAAAAGACTTATTGAAACCCGCATTCCTCTTAAAGAATTAAATGACGTAGCTAGGAGAGAAGCAGGTTTTATAAGAGTGCCAAAACTTAGCAACCTACACCCTTATCTTGCACGTAGACCAACAGCAACAGCTAGAATACTAACATTAGCATCTATACTCCCAGAAAATACAGACATAGAGGAGTTTAAAGAAGCTATAGGGTTTAAACAGGTAGATAATGTTCCATACAAAATACTATATCTTGTAAACCCAGATAGAGATAGGATATCAAGTATTGTAAAGAAATATGCTAACAAAGATCCAAAAGACATAACTATTGTAGACCCTATGGCTGGCGGAGGAGCTATACCACTAGAATCACTAAGACTAGGGTTCTACACCATAGCAGTAGAGTATAATCCAGTAGCATATCTAATACTAAAAGCAACATTAGAATACCCAGCTAAGTACGGTAGAAAATTGTATGAAGAAACAAGGAAGGAAGTAGAAAAACTACTGAAATATATTAGAAAAGAACTATCAAAATACTATCCAGACCCTTCTGTAAAGAACTGCATAATAGCTAGAGGATATCGCTGTCCAAGATGTGATGGATTAATACCAATGATATACACTACCAGGTTAGGTAAAAATGGTCCCTATATAAACATAGTAATAGATAAGGATAACAAAACATTCAGGGTTGAGATCAAAGATGAAGAAGTTAGATTTGATAGATTAAGATGCCCCTACTGCAGTACTCCTATAAATAAGAGTTATGCTTTAAAAGACTGGGTTAGAAGGCATATGGAATTGCTAGAAATAGCACTAAAAGGGGATGTGGATAGTGCTAAGAAAAATATTGAAAAGCTATTAGAGACTCATATAATCTTAGTAAAACATACACAACAGGGGTTTGAGCCTGCTAATGAAGAAGATAAGGAACATTTCATAAAAGCCTATATAGATCTAGCCAAAGACATTAATAATTTAAGAGACGTATTACCAAATACACAAATACCTAAGGAAAATGAAGTATTTAAACAGATAAGAGAATATGGAATACAATATTGGTATCAACTATTTAATCCAAGGCAATTACTCTTACTTCTAAAAGTAGCCAAATACATAAGGAACATACTTTACACTAAAAATCAGGAATTCAGTATAGCCACTATACTATACCTATCCTTAGGTATAAATAAACTTATTAATTTTAATAACATTACAACCACCTGGGATAATTCAACAAGTACAATAAGGGAGTTAGTAGACCACTATTCTAGAACTCGTAAAGTTGATTTGGGCTTGGAGTATTGTGAAATACAAAGTTTGCAGAAATCTTTTAGTTGGGCTTTTGAACCTCACGTGACTAGCATTGGACGTACTGCTGGTGGTATTCTTCCTGTTTTGAGGCTTTTATGTGAATGGCTTAAGGGGGTTGGTGATCGTGTTGAGATTTACTGTGGTGATGCTAGGAGGTTATCTATGATCCTCGGTAATAGAAGCATTGATGTTGTTAATGTTGATCCTCCTTATCTTTCTCAGCATTTCTATAGTGATCTTATGGAGTTTTTCTGGCAGTTTCTAAGGATTATGCTTAAGCCTGCTTTTGATGCTGGTTATTTATTTAACCGTGACCCTGATCGTGGTCGTGTAGAGCTGTTTATTGAGGGTTGGTCTCCCTATCTGCCAGTTCTTCCACGTGAGAGTGAGATTATAGCTAGGAAGGGTCGTGACCGTATTAGTGATCTTGAGGGTAAGACTATAGGTTTGATTGAAAAGTTCCCGTTTACTGGCGACTGGTATGTTTTAAAGATGTGGGAGTTCTTCAAGGAAGCTAACCGTGTTCTTAAGGATGATGGTGTATTGATTGTATGGTTTACTCATAGTAGCCCAGATGCTTGGGAAGCTATTGTGTCTTCACTTTACGCAGCTGATTTTTCACTAAGCAAGGTATGGACTTTGTGGACTGAAATGGTTCAGAGAAGAGTAGCTTTACTAACTTCTGCTTTCTTTACATCTCTTGCTCTAGTTCTTAGAAAGAAGGTTCTTGTTGATATAGTTAGTGCAGGCTCCATAGACCCATCTAGTCTTATCCATGACGATGTTATTAGGAAAACTGTTGTTAATGGTGTTGTTGATGCTCTTAAGAGTGCTTTAGATGCTGGGGCATCTGGTTCTGAAGTCCTTGTTATGGGTGTTGCTGGAGGTATAGCTGGTGCTACAAGGATTTGGTATTCAGAGATTGATAGAGTTGATGTTAGTAGGGTTCAGAAGAGTCTTAATGAATTCTTTAGTTCTAGTAGAGGGGTTGAAGGATATAGGTTTATTAAGGCTGCATCCTATTTCAAGAAGGTATTATATCCTGTATCAATATATATTGGTTCAACAACTATTCTTAAAGAACACCTTAGAAAGTGCATGTTTAGTGATAGAGAGATTAGTGAAATACTCCTTACAGACAACTTTACTAGAGCATACCTTATATTCTGGACAGCTACACGTTATAGTGATTCACGTGAGTTAGCCTATGACTTTATTGAAAAAGTTTGTAAAATACTTAGGATAAGTCATCAATTTCTTATGAACTATGGTTTAATAGATAGAGTTAGTAGAGGTTCTAGAAGAGCATATAAGGTATTATATGGTAGTGAATGTTATAGTAGAGTTAGAAATAATGTAGGAACACTAGTTAGGACAACAGCTGGACTAGCTAATCATATACTAAGACTTATAGGTGAGCAAGAGAAGGATGATGTATCTAGAGTTGTTAACTCTATTAAACTCTCTATACCTATTAGTAAAGCATCCACATTAGTAGCTTTATATCTTTTAAGAACCTCTAGAAATGACGAATTAGGTCTTGTAGGCTTATCCATATATACACGTGATTTTGCTGAAGAAGTTCTTTTAGAACTCTATAGAGGTGGTATGTAGTGGTTATGAAACTAAGTGATGTTATTGAGTTAACTAGTTTTGCATCTAATGTATATAGGTATCTTAATCCACAAGAGTATGTTGGTAAACTTGCTCCAAGTCTAGGTTTAATACTTGACAGTGATCTTGGTATATCTAGTACTAGAGTTAGTGTTGGTAGAGAATTTGTTGATGTAATAGATTTTCTCTCAATGACATACTTCCGTAAGCCTCTAGTTGATGCTTTAAGAACTGTAAACACTGGTCTTCAGGTAACGAGAGAGGCTATACCCGTTATCTCACTTACACATGCTATGGGTTTAGGTAAGACACATTTCCTTACACTACTATACCACCTATATACAAAGACCCCGCATGAATGGAGTAGTATTAAAGCTAATCTACCAGAGGAAGCAGAACTACTCTTACATAAAACCAATTACAGACTTAATATAGGTCAAAAGACTCTTGTTATAGCTATAGATCTTAAGCATATTCCACTAGAATATACACTTTATGAAACACTATTTGTGACGATGGAGCATATTATTAGGAAGTATAAGTTAGAGGCTTTATCTAAACAAGGTATACCTAGATCGAGTATTGATGAACTACTTAATACTATTAAAGAGCTAGGTGAAGTTAGTCCAAAAGATGCTGCACGTAGACTAGTTAAGACTATAGTAGATCTCGGGGTAACTATTCCAGTACTTGTAATTGTTGATGAACTCTATGCAGCTGTTTTTGAAGCTATTACTGAAGCTATAGCTAGTGGTTCTAGAAGATACGTAGATGATGTCACAAACACTATATTGTTCCTTATATCATTTATTGATGAACTACGTGGTAAAGAACCTGCTATAATGGTTTATGCATCTGCTATGCAGGATGTTAATAAGTGGAATAAGATTAAGGATGAAATTGAAAAAATCTATAGAAGAAGAGATAAGAAAGTTCCATCACTAATAATTTTAAAAGAAGTGCTTGACTATTTTGAGGAAAGAACTCGTAGAGTATCACCAATTAGTGTACGTGATGTAAGTGAGGAAGAGGCTTTAGAGATTGTTAAGAAGAGGATCATACACTTTAAACACAAAATAGACTTGGATAAAATTATCGACTTTAAAGAACTATATAGTATCCTGTATGATGTATTAAAGGATGAGGGTAGAGTAGCAGGTTTTATTAGTGAGTTGAAGAAAACTTATCCATTCTCACCGATATATAGAGAGATTGTTAGAAAGCTTATTAATCCATCATATACATCTGATTTTGCTATTGATAAGTTACAGCATCTTAGAGACTTGATCAAGATTAGCTCTACTGTGATAGGTAGGATATTTGATTCTAATGATGAATCATTCTTAGTTAGTATAGCTCACATACTACATGACGATCTAAAGCATCTACTTGATGAAGGATACGCTATTGAATGGGGTCGTGTAATGTCTTCTTGGAAACACTTTATTAATATTGTTAAACCCGAGCTTAATGATGAAAACCTTATTAAAATGCTTAATGGAGCTTTGTCTAGTATATATGTTAAATCTGTAACAAATAATGCTTCAATTGTTATTGATATGTTAAAGAACCCGTTAGCTCCATTAAGAGAGTACGGGGGTACCTATATAGACCGCTATGCATTGTGTAGACACGGTATAGTATTATCACTTGTAGGACTAGCTCCACCTAAGTATATAGCTCTAACACATAGGATCTTTGATGAGCTTAAGAGAGCTCCATATATACATGGTGTAGATAGAGATAGTGAGACATACTATTATGCATCACTATTTGTAAATCCATATCAATTACTAAAAAGTATTAAGGAGCAAGAACTTAGGAAACTAAGGGATCGTGAGGGAAGACTTAATATTGAAGAAGCTATTAGCTATCTAGGACAAAAACTTGTTGAATACAAACTTATAAGTACATTCAAAGAGACTTTAAAGAGAGAGGAAAAGAAGCTCTTACCTATAGAATTTATAAGTATAAAGGATCTATTAGACTCTAAGCCCAACTTTATAAACTATCTAAAGAAAAACGAGTTTACTATATTAATAGTACAACCTATAGATCTGGCTAGAGAGACCTTTTTATCAAAAGATCTTGTTAAAGAAGATATAAAGGATCAAATAGTAGATGTTTTAAACAAATACCGTAATAACATAGGAACTCTGAACATGTTTGCTATCGTAGTACCCCATATTACAATAGAGTCTCTAGAAAGACTTACAACTTCTCTAGCAGAAATAAAGGCTAGTGAAGCAGTTATAGACATGCTTAAATCAGAAGATAAACGTAGAAGATTTGTTGAACAACTAAAGGAGTCTCACAAGACACTAGCTGATTTAATGAATATTAAGAGTGAGGAGTTCTTTAAAAAGATAGTTATGGATATTCTTGAGACTTTTAGAGAAAGACTAGAAGTGTATGCACAACAACTCAATAACGTAGCAGTACATGATTTTACAAGTGAATTCATAAACCTATTTAGAGAGGTTATAACATATGATCCAAAAACCAACAGATTTACACTAGGCAGCATTGATATTAGGGTTAATGATAGAGAAAGACCTAAAAGAATAGACAAAATATTTGCTCTACTACCACTATGGATTGTAACCGCCTTAAAGGGTGGATTTAGAATAGCTGATCCAAATACTATAAACTCAGAGCTAATTAGCTGGATTAAAAAGCTTGTTTTATCAAAGAGTATAAAGAGAACTTTACTTAGTAAACAAGAATATAAGTATAATATAAATTCTATAATTGAAGCATTTAAGAGAGGATGGCCAGAGATACCATTAAAACCTCAGTCTATAGATGCTATTGAAATAGCTATTAAGAGTCTTAATGGAAGAACCATAAATATAGGAGATCAAGCAATTAAGTTTGTAGAGGTAGCTGTTAAGGACAACTATTTAATAATTAAACTAAAAACCATAGAGATACTACCTCCTCCACCTATTCCGCCCACTCCACCTATTAGAGGATTTGAGCTATGTGATGCAAATAATATTGTGATCATGCTTACATCAATATATGAAAGATCCAAATATGTAGAGAATGTAAACTTTATAAGTATTAATATAAGAGTAAGAGAGGATGCTAAAATTAATATTGAGGGCTATATTGATAAGATCTATGAATTTATTGAAGACGTAATTGAGTATATTAACAGATGCATGAATAATATAACAGAATGTAAATTAAAGGTATTATTTAAACAGCCAATTACATATAATGAATTAGAGAGTATGATTGACAGGATAGGTATCTCTAAAAGCAAAGTTAGAGTGTTCTAAAGATAATCTTCCTCTACTTAATTTATGTAAGGGTATATGCTTTGATAGTTAGTGAATATATATCGATAATTATTAATGAATTAAATGAAGTTGTGAATAAGTTGTTAAATAGAATATACTATATTAATGATAGAGATATATACGTTAGTATTATGGAGTTATTCTATAATGTCTTCTATAAAAAGTACGTTATTAATGAAAGCTTAGCTTCTAATGTAGTATTTACTGATATAGTTGATGCTCTTCAAAGGGTTGCTAATACAATATCTATAATATAT
>CAYZRH010000074.1:0-8673 GCA_964480805.1 uncultured Desulfurococcaceae archaeon | reverse complement strand
CTATACCTATTCTATACTCTATAGTCTCCATGTATTTCTGGTATCCTCCACGGTATCCTCCAAGGAGTTCTCCTAACCAGTAGTATCTTATACCATAGTGTTCTAGTGTTTTTTCTAGAAACCATCTATTATAGTAAGGGATCTTGCTTTTAGGGAAACGTCTTATATCAAATAGTATTCCTATGTTATAAGTATCCAGTAGATCTAGGAATTCACCTAAACCTCTACTACCATAACCTATTGTATAGAAGACCTTATACAATTCTAATTAACACCATTTTAGCTCTCTCTAAATTATGGATTATGAATGTTAGTGTTTTTAAGGGAATGCTATGAGATATTTAGAAGCTTAAGCTTGTAAGAGGAAGGAGGTCAAGTGTTCTATAGAAAAGTTTATAAATAGTTATCTTAACACTATGGGGGTTAGGGTTTATAAGTTTTTATGCTGGCATCTCTATATTAGGGTGGAAACGCGTGGCAGGCTTTCTATCACGTATGAGGTTGATAACTGTTAAAATGCCAGAGATCTATGTAGAGGGGTTAGACGAGCTAGTTAAGATAGGTAGGTACAGTAGCCGTAGTGAAGTAATAAGAGTTGCTATAAGAGATCTGTTAAAGAAAGAGCTATGGGCTATAGATACTAGTGACTAGTTTTTATAAGAAATAGTTTAAACTCTATGCTATTCTCAACCTTCTTATAACAAGTCTATACAGAGGCTCATTAGGATCAACTTCTCTAAAACTAAGTGGTGGGTTAAAATCGGGGAGAACAAGCCTTAGTTCATCAAGTTTAATAGGGTATCTATAGAGTCTAGGTTCTAAAACCTCTATGGCTAATGCTTTCTTAGAACCACTAATATACACTCTATCTTCTGAATAAACACCACTAGCTGAGAAAGACTGTACATAACCCCATACTCTAGAAGGTGTTCCATAAAAAACTCTACCAACTCTAAATTCACCAATTAATGCCCGGACTTTCCCAGAAGCATAGACAAAAACAGTTGAACCCGACTCTACAGCTAAACCAATCCAGCGGCGTAACTCAAACTTCTTAACACCACTAAATATTCTATAAGCATACTTTGGCTTAATACTCATTAAATACATCTTTTCAGCCAACACATACACCCACATTAATAGCTGGAGATAAAAACATTAATAAAACCTAAAATACTTGTTAACCTAGAAACACATAGTGGATGAAGAAGGTTGGTATTACTGAGAATGTGATGAATGACACCAGGTCTGACAACCATTGAACCTATATAGTAGGGACCAAGACATTATAAATGAGGGAGACCTCGTCCATATAGTAATTGATAGGAAGAGAAGATATATTGTAAAAGTATCTCAAGGAAAAATTCTTGGAACAGATAAGGGATTTATAAAACATAGTGAAATAATAGGTAAACCATACGGTTCTACTATAAAGACTAGTCTTGGAGTAAAAGCATATATACTAAAACCCCTACACCACGACCTACTACACGGATATAAACGTGTAACACAAGTCATATACCCTAAAGACTCTAGTCTAATGATCTATTTATCAGGCATAGGCCCTGGCTCCAGAGTTGTAGAAGCAGGTATTGGAACAGGTTTTCTAGCAACATATATTGCTCATATAATTGGTGATTCTGGACGCTTATATGCATATGATATTAGAGAGGATTTCTTAGAGACTGCCAGGAGGAATCTAGAACTAGCTGGTCTAGTCCATAGAGTTGTTTTTAAACACAAGGATATACGTGAAGGTATTGACGAACACGGTGTTGATGCAGTATTCCTTGACATGCCTGATCCATGGAATGTAGTTGAACATGCTTATAATGCCTTAAAGCCGTCAGCCCCTATAATAGTCTATGTACCAACTATTAACCAAGTAGAGAGGACTGTTTTAACACTTAGAAGACATAGAGGATTTATTGACATAAATGCTTATGAAACCCTCTATAGAGACTACGTTGTTGAAGAAGGTGCTGTTAGACCATACACACTTATGATTGGACATACAGGGTATATAGTTTATGCTAGAAAAATTCTTAGAGAATAAAGCTATCTATGTTCACCAATAACGTAGAGGTATATAGTGTGTGTTATAAAATTACTATCCCTTACATCAACAACCCTCTTCGGTATCCAACCAGGTATTCTAAACTCATGTGATACTATACGAGTACCTCTTCTAAGCTCTCTCTCAAGCTTAGGCTTAAGCTTCTCATTAACACTTGTTAATAGGAATAACGTGACTATAGTTGCTTCACTAATGTCAACTTCAAACATGTCTCCATGAATAACTCTTGCTCTCCTACCAACACCTGATCTCCTAATATTTTCAATCGCTTCCCTAACCTTATCCTCCCTAATCTCTACACCAACAGCTCTCTTTACATCAAACTCCTTTACAGCAATAACAAGTATCCTCCCATCACCACAGCCAAGATCATATACTATATCGCTTGGTCCAGCATTAGCTAGTTTAAGCATTGCACGAGCAACAGGTTCTGGTGTTGGTACATAAGGTACTGTCACACTATAGCCTGGCATGTAGTAGGCTATCCTCCCTCTAACTCTCTAATTTTATCCAATACTATCTCTTTAGCTTTATCATAATCAGGTTCAAGAGCTTCATTTAGAGGTAGACGTGATAACAATAGCCTTATACTACCATCTTCAAATTCTAGAAGTAGTTGTGGAAGCCAAGCCATACCATACTCATCTGTATCACCATACTCTGTTAGTAACAAGTAGTCTTCATAACGTACCTCCTTATCTAACCCTGTCTCACCAGCTATTTCATCAACAAGTTTACTCCATAAACCATGTAGTGGATGATGAGTTGCTGTAACAAGAATTAACTTCTTAGGTTTAACCATGGAACCCTGCATCCTCCATACATTGTTTTACATAGATGTAATAACTAGACTGGAATATAAAACTATAGTCTAAGCTTAACTTAAGGGGCTTGACTATATAGAGGAGTGTGGGGGAATAACTATTTACTTATACTAAGTTGTTTAATATGTATTCAATAATGTATATACACTGACTCGTCATGTAGGGTATTTCACTAAGCCTTACCTTAATGATTTTATTAGTAGACTCTATAATCTGTATTAAACTCTTATCGATATCAGAATGTAAACCTAATAGGAAACAATCACTATCAAACAATTTACCAAGTTCATAGTCTCCTTCTTCACTAAGTAATACTATAGTACTACAGTTGTTTAAGGCGTAGAGACTCTGTACCAGGTAAGCACTAATCCCCATTATTAAGGCTTTAGAGGAGAAGCCATTTCTACATCTTATCAACTCCACAGTCATACCCTTATCTATGATAAAGTATGCTTCATAGCCTTTAACAAATAACTTATTAAGTGTTTTAATAACTCTATCAATTACATCATATCTATTAAACTCGGGGTTAGTCTCTATAAAGAAGAATAATGGTTGACTATACTGGCAGAGGCTTCCTCTTCCTCTCATGTTCTGGCCTAACCTTTACAATTCCTAAGAATATAGCACAGCTAACACAATAACACTTTGTTACAGGATACTTAGCTATTATAGCACCCTTCTTCTCAAGTTCACGTGCAAGCTGTGGATCAACAGGCGTATACATTCTCTTAACACATATTGCTTTATCTCTTGGAACCATTCTACCACATTGATCACATTGTACCATATCAACTCTTCCTTTAGAACCCTTATGTCTACCACGGCTCTCCCTCTTCTTAGGCATGATCCCCAGCCTCTAGACAATGTCTCACCTAATGTGTTGTCTAAGAAGGATTTTAAATGTATTGTATACTCCAATTTACTTTGTTGTAAAGAACGTCTCTAGTTTACTTAAACCTATAATGTCATCCCAGTTTACACCAAATGCTTCAAGTAGTTGTTCTAGAGCACTCCTTATCTGTTCAATATACTTATCTGGGTCAACCTCATATAGCTTAGCCAACTGTATTGCTTTAACACCATCTCTAGTCTTAACTTTTACAAAAGCAATTATGTCGCCTGGAAGTACTGTGACACCATATCTCTTTAACTGTAAAGCAGCTTTAACGTGCTGAGACTTAGTCTTCTTATACTCTTCAACAGGTTTTGATAAAGCCATTTTGAAAGCTAGTTTATCAAGTGTTAACTCTTTATTCCTAAGCTGTAGATAGAGTGTCTTAACTTGTTCTTGAAGCCACTCCTTAAACACTACAAAATCCTCTGGTGTACGTGCTGATCTAAGCTTCTCAATAACTTCTACAAAGAGTTCTTTTAGAAAAACTGGTGTATTCCTCTTCTTAGCTACAAGACCCTTAATCTCTATACCACCATCAGTTAATACACCTATATAGTTCTTTTTAAGACCAGTAAACAATACATAATGAAACACTTTATCAACCTCAATCTCTAGACCAAGTGTTTTACTAACCCATTCCTGTAGAACACTTGTTTGTTCAAGAGCTGGCGCCCATAGGAATATAGAGTCTGTATCTCCATAGACAACTTTTATACCTATATCAGCTGCTTTCTGTAACACACTATATAGTGCTCTTCTACCAAGAGCTGTTACACACTCAGCAACAGCTGGTGCGTATAGTGGGAAGTTTGATGCCCCAAATACTCCATAGCTAGCGTTGATGAATACTTTCATAGCTTTCTGTACTACATCATACCAGTTTCTATCCTCAATACTAAGTTTTTTATCCTTAGCCTTCTTCTTATAGATGTGTACACGGAAGTCTCTAAGCAATCCTATAATCTGTGCTGTAAGGCCTGGTTTATCAATGCATATCCTGTGTATGGGTGTACCAGTCTCATCTACAGCCTCAACAAATTTCCTACACTCCTTTACATCAACAGTCTCGTAGCTAAGATTATACTTCTTAATAATACTAGGGTATAGAGATGCTACATCAAGAACAACTATGTTAAAGAAGACGCCAATAGGCGGCTCTATAACTAGTGCACCAGCATACTTCTTACCCTCAATAACAGCTTCAGTCTTACTAACACCTCCCTTAACCCTCCTAATATCTTCTGGCTCAGGTATAAGGAATCCTCTACGCCGGTGTTCCCAGTAGAAGAGGTTCTGTATCCACTTAGATATAGTCTTCCTACAAACATCTTCTAGACTAGTCTTTGATATACGGGCAAGGAGTATCATAAGCTTCCATACAAGCTCTTCATTAAATAGTGTAAACTCTAGAGTAAGCTCTGCATCACGATAGTTATATGCTATAAGCCTACCAAAAGTTATCTCACTAATAACCCCCTCCACAGGGATCTTCGAGATACCTAGTAGTGCTGATGCTATAGCGTCAAGTGTGAATTCTTGGTACCTACCGCCAAAAGCATATACTTGTATAGCTCTATTGTTAAAGAAACGGTATAGGTCTAGATGAACACTTGTCTTAACTCTAACCATATCCTCTCCAATATGTAGAGGTATGTTTTCACGCGGAATACCCAGTTTTAGAGCACGGTGGTAGAGGTAATTTAAGTCAAAGTTATCACCATTAAATGTCAAAACTATCGGGTAACGTGTTATTATACGAAACACTTCTAGAATGAGAGAGTGCTCGTCTTCAAAAAACTCTATAACAGCATCAACAGGGTATTCAATTGGTACATCATCCCATCTACCATCTTTAGCAAGTACAAGAACCTTCTTAAAACCATCATTAGCTACAAGAGCAACACTAATAACAGGGTATTCAGCACGAGAAGCCTGTGGTATACGTCCACGAACTGGAGTAAAAACCTCTATGTCAAGAGCTACTCTCCTAGCTTTAGGAGGCTGTTCTTCAAATAATGGAAGCCATTGGAGAGCCAGCTCCCTTGTTTCACGTGGTTCATTCTTAAATATCTCCTTGACAACTCTAACAGTTTTCTCTTCAACTCTAGGTGGTACAGGAGTTATTTTATAACCGTTTTTTATAACGTATTTCATACCGGGTATTAGTTCTCTATCAAAAACGTAGTTGTCATGGTATTTTATACGTGCTTCCCATGCTTTAGAAACCTTTCCTCTAAGACGGGCTACTGCTAGTGGATCCCTTGTTAGTATTTTGGTCATTATCTTAGGCTTTCCCTCTAAAGGATCATATTTTGAAACTACTTCTAAACCTATAAAGCTAGGGTTTTGCTTAATCTCTTTAATTTCCTCTATTTTGTCTGGAGGCTGGTCTGTAAGGAAGTATGGTTTATGACCTGTTGGGTCATGGACTAGGTATAGCTGGCTGGTCTTCTCATCAAGTAGTTCTAGTACAGCTTTACCAGAGGATCCTTCATAAAATACTCCTAAGAGATAAGCTGGTTTATCTAACTTAGACTTATATGCTTCAATAGGGTATATGCTGTATACATCGCCTATTCTATCAATATCTACCATTCTAGTTGTTCCCCAAACTATACTCTACCTTCTCTAATAATTATTATAGCTTCAGCTAAATCACCCTTTGCCTTCTTAAGAGCTTCTATAGCTTTGTCTCTAGAAGCACCTGTCTGTTCTATAATAAACTCTATATCCTCCTCACTAAACTCTATAGCTTCCTCTACAACACGTTCTCTTTCAACAACCTCTCTACTAGTTATTTGGAAAACCTTCTGCTTACCCATATCAAGAACCATTACTTGTGGAGAGCTTAAGACAACCTCTTTATCCCTAAGCTTTATAACAACTTCTTCAACATCCCTTAACTCAACAAGGTCTATACCCATTCTCTTAAGCATACGTTTAAGCTCACGTGGAGATATTCCAGGTATCAATCTCATACACCCATTTTACATAGTAGTAGCTCATACGTCTCTAGTCACTATGATTGTAGTTCTAGGAATATTAATAAGGATGTTGTAAACCTAGTGGTGTATAGAGTGTGGAGATGGAATGGTTGAAGCTAGAATACTTGGTAGTGGTGGAGAGGTTGGTAGAACAGCTATATTCATAAGTGATAGAGGAGGGAAGGGTGTTCTCCTAGATTATGGTATAAATTTTGATGAAGAAGGTAGGCCTAGGTTTCCAGGTCATGTTAGACCAGTTGATGTAGAGGCTATAGTGGTTTCACATGCTCATTTAGACCATATTGGTGCTGTACCAAGGCTCTATATATCTGGTAGGCCTATGACAGTATTGACTAAGCCTACTCTAGAGATTGGTAATATTCTTATAAAGGATTTTCTAAAGATTTCTGGATACTACATTGATTATGAACAAGGAGAAGTTATTGAGATGAATGAACACTCTATATTGATCGACTATGGTGAGGAGGTAGAGGTTAGAGGTTATACTGTCTTAATGACTAGTGCTGGACACATACTGGGTAGTGGGCTTACTTATTTAGAAACGCCTAGTGGACACAAGATCATGTATACTGGTGACGTTAATACTGTACAGACATGGACACTTACAAAAGCAGAGCTATGGCCTAAGAAGGTTGATACACTTATTATAGAGTCTACTTATGGTGGTGTAAAGCATCCTCCTAGACACTTTATTGAAAGAAGGCTTGTCGAGTCTATAGAAGAGGTTTTAGACAGTAATGGTACAGTACTTATACCAGCTTTTAGCGTTGGCAGAAGCCAAGAGGTTATAGCATTACTAGCTGCTGAACTACCACATGCAACTGTCTACCTTGATGGAATGTCTAAAGAGGTTACAGAACTATATCTAAGGAATAAGAAGTTTTTAAGAGACCCAAGTATGTTTAGAAAAGCTGTTGAGAATACATTGTTTGTTAGAGGATGGCAGGATCGTAGGAAGATATGGAGGAAGCCATGTGTTATAGTTTCTTCAGCTGGTATGCTTAAGGGTGGTCCAGCACTCTATTATCTTAAGAAGATAGCTGGTGATCCAAAGAACGCTGTATTCCTTGTTAGTTACCAGAGCCCCGACAGCCCTGGCCATGAGATTTTTGAGTCTGGCTGTATAAGTGAGCTTGATATAGATGTTCGTGCCCGCCTGCAATGGTTTGACTTATCAAGCCATGCTGGTAGAGATGGTTTGTTAGAGATCGTCTATCATTATAGAAACTATGTTAGAAACATAGTCATTGTCCATGGAGAGGATGAGTCTAGGTATAGGTTAGCAGAGGGTGTTAGAGAAGTTGTTGGAGAAGATATAGAACTATATATACCAGGTAATGGAGAAACAGTTGAACTGACAAGCTAGTCTAGATAAACAATCTCTACTTCACTATTCCTCTCCTGTATCTTACCAATAAAACTGTCAAGCTCTTTAAGAGGTATCTTAATAGTATACAAGTATCTTTTAGTACGAGCCTTAACTTTAGCAACACCCTCTCTCTCAACACGTTTAACACGGATCAAGGAAGCTCTCTCAACAATACCTAGAAACTCCTCTCTATCACAAACCTCTCTAGGCACGCCCACCACCCTATAAACCATTAAACACCACTATAGCATAACAAAAACACCAAAATATAAAACCTACCCTAATAAAGACTAAGACTTAAAACACAGACAAGCAATAAACAAGATAAACAGACAAAAACGGGCCCGTCGTCTAGCCTGGTCTAGGACGCCGCCCTCACACGGCGGAGGTCCGGGGTTCAAATCCCCGCGGGCCCACCATAAATAACAGTTTCAAAATGAATATCCTCTTAACGCAGTAGAAGTCTAACAGAAAGATATATTGCCATGTTATTCGTAGCA
>CAYZRH010000073.1:0-9086 GCA_964480805.1 uncultured Desulfurococcaceae archaeon | reverse complement strand
CCCTCTATAGCTCTACCAATATTCTCTTCTTCATTATATGCTGGTATAACTACCGTGATCATGGGTAAATCCCTGTCTTCTAGATAGCTCATTTTAGAAGCTATTTGTCTATAATGTCTAACATAGTATAGATCGAGGAATATGTAGAGTGTGTAGAAGAATATAAAGCCCATTGTAAAATATTGTGTCCACAAGTACTCGTCATAAACTCCATTTAACATAGTATTAACAACCCATATACTAACATGGTTTAGTAGTAGAGACAATACTATAGCTAATGGAATAAGTATAGACAGCTCTAATACATTTCTAGCCTTACTAACCAATACACTATCTCCTCTTCAAAACACTCCATCTACTACTAACACTAAGCCAGAATATTATTGACCAAACAATCACTACAACAAAGAACTCCATTAAAGCATTATAGTATTGTAGTAGGACTGTATGTATGTAGTGTATAAAGCCTATAGTAGATAATATAGCTATTGAAGTAATCATTTGTTTAGTAGATGGAAATGGTATGCAGAATGTTAAACCAGATAATATAACTATAGATAGAGAAGGATATGGTGTCAAGTACTTAAACAGTAAATACACAGCTATAGCAATAATTAATCCACGTAGTAAGTACTTAAAAACCATAGGTATTACCCTTAACAACAGCCACACTAGCCCATGATGTGCAAGGCACTATCTATATAGATATAAATATTTTACTATAAATCATTTATCTTTAAGTAATTATAGAGTGGCTAGAATATCTAACTAGACTATATTCTATAAAACTATCTACTAAAACTCCTTGAACCAGCCTTTACTATAGCTATTAAAGTCATTACAATTAGTGATACAACTATTATAACTACTTCTATAGGTTCACTTATAGGTGGTGTAGTCTCTACTACATAGTTAATAGACGGGCCCCCACAACTATCTATTATATAGCCATGCTGTCCTCCAATCCAGTACGAATAGTCTATGTTAAAGACAGTTGTGTTATCTATATCTATTCTCATATGATCAACTAGTAGGGAGCCATTACTTATAGAGTTATCATACAAACCTATAGTTGCTTCAGTAAAGTTCTCTAACACTATACTAGAGGAGGTATACTCTCTAACAATAGTATCATTAACAAGCCATTTAACATATAGTCCATCAACGCTATTCTCTAAAACTATTGTCACATTAACCCATTCTCTAACATCAATAAAAACTGGATAAGTATACTACTCCCAATCATCAAGACTTGTCATTGGCTCAAACAATGTATCATCTTCACTAATCATTAAAACAAACTGGTGATATCCACTAGATGTATAAACCTCTAATGCTAACAAATAAGCTTCCCTATCATGACCTGGTATACTCTCTATAACACTAACAACTAGTCTATTAGATACATTATCTCTAGAATTACCTACATCGTCCATAACCATCCACCCATAATATCTAAGCTTGATATAGGAGCTATCATCTGGATCAACTAGTTCTACATAGCCCTTTGGAATGTTCCCACCAATAGTATCTGCAACGTATTCTTCAACAGGCTTTCCAGTCAAAGTATAACCCCATGGATAATGTATTAATCCAGGGTGTCTATATCATAGGAATGTTCCTCTAAACCATGTATAGCCATATATTTTCTCAAAGAAGACCTTGTGACCAAGTAGTTGTTCACTATAGTCTTGTCCTCTAACACTAGTGTATTCCCATGGCTTCATAAGTGTTCCATTATTGCTTCTATAGCCGATCTCTCCAAAAACAATATCTTTACCATAATAACTACTAATATTCTCTAGTACTGGTATTATATCATCCAATGAACCGGCTATTTCACTATAGCTTAGTTCATAACTTTCTGAAAGCTCGTAATAAGCATTAATTTCAATCCAGTCAACAGTCATTAGTGTTTCTTTAAACAAGTCATTATCAGTTCCATTAACACATGTTCCAGTATAGTCTTGGGTGATAGCTAGTGGTACAAAGCCCTTATATAGTGTCTTAGCATACAATACTGTATCTCTAAACAAACCATCATACTCAACATACATTATATCAAGTTCTGTACATAATGTAAGACTGTCAACACCAGTATTGTTAGCAAAAACTGCAACATCTTCAACTGATTTATTGAAATTAATAAACCATTCAGCAACATTACCTGGGTCTATGTATCCAAACCATGTACCATCATCAACATATATTCTACCCTAAAGCCTTATCTTAAAACCATGTTATTTAAACAAGTTGATCAAGCTAGCCAACGGACCATCTAGATCTAGGTAGTCTTCACCAAATATGTCATAAGATACTCTAACATTACTTGATGAAGTGTTTGACTGATGCATATAGGCTGGTATACTAACCCAGTTATAGCCAATAAGTTCTAGTCTATTAACATCTACCAGGCTAGTACCATTATATACTGTATCAACCAAGTCTTCTAAAGACCAGAAAAAATAGTTAATACCATATATAGTGTCTTCTCCACTACCCCCTATATAGTGGAGAGACTGATTGAGAACAAGCCAGTATTAGTATTAAAGCTAGCTTCTTAGTAAACACGCTACACCAACTAATATCTAGTATAGACGATTTTGTATAACAATTATATCCTCTATACAATTCATATAATATATTGATAGAGTATACTTGATTCACTAGTGTTAAGGGGTAGGTAGTGTATTGGGTAATGGATTAGTAGTAAGAGCGTTAACCTATTTTATTGAAAAACTAGATGATTGGAGTCGTGAAGAAATCTCTAGAGATATTAGTAGAGCAGTAGAAGTTCTTGATAAAGCTAGCAGGTTTCTAGAAGATAGAGGATATGTTGTCTGGAGTAAGAGGATCTCGTTTCCAATACCTCCAACTAGTATGTATAAAAGGCTATCTGATATAGTGAGTGATATTGTATCTAAAGAATACTCTATATCACTTGGTGGTTTCTATATTGAGAATACAGCTCCTATAGATTTACTAGCTTGTGTTGAAAGAGGTTTTTATATAAGTATTTTATGGAGGAGTATAGATCGTTTTCCATACTATACAAGATTGTTAATGAAGGTTAGTGATGAAAGACCATTATATTCTATGAAGATTGCTTTAAGCCTTAATGGAGAGCCTCTTCAAACACCTTACTATCCATTATCAATTAGTGTTCATGGAGGATATGTTGGAGTAGCACTATTGTATCCTGATCAAATGCTAGTACACTATCTTAAACAAGGTATTAATGGTGTTAAGGAGTGTTTAGAGAGTGTTGATAGAATTGTAGAAGAGTTTAAGAGTATTGGATTAAATGTCTTTATAGACTATAGTATTAGCCCTTGGATGGATGTTAGTGTTGTAAGATTGGTTGAAGCTGTTAGCGGTTCTAAGATAGGCTTTCTAGACTTTATAAATGGCATTTATATTTTAAACAAGGTATTGGAAGAACATGTTAGGAGTAGAAGTTATGCTAGAGGCTTCAACCAGGTAATGCTTCCATATATAGAGGATGAGCTACTGGTTAAAGCTGGTGATGAGGGGGTTATAGATGCTAAAGACTTCCTACTATACTCTAGTGTATGTGTAGCTGGGCCAGACACTATTGTTGTACCAGTTGATTATAGAATGCTATTATCATATATTAGAGCATCATACACTATTGCTTCTTCTAAAAACAAGCCTATGGGTTTAAGAATTATACCAGTACCCAACAGTCCTGGAGACATAGTTGATCTCGGTATATTCGGTAAAGTTGCTGTATTAGATTATAATAAGACTCATCCAAAAATAAGTAACTTTAACTAAAGACTATATAGAAAGACATCTATCGTTATAAATCCATAGCATACCCGCATAAGAGCTTGTTGTTGAAGAAGTCTAGAAAATATTGTTGAACTCTTTAACCTCTATCTAATACCAATTATGGCGTTGATGATAACCTATATACTATGGATTAGGAGGAGATAGAGTAAGGAGGGAGCTAGACTAGACGATACTCCTTACCACCATATAGGTATACTCTACCCTCATTCTTAAGTTCTTCAAGAAGCATTCTATCCTGATCACTCATTTTCTCAGCATCCTTAACACTAATGGGGAATCTTGATAGAAACTCATTATAATAGTCTATATCAACTATTAGTGAGCCAACTGCTACTGCTCTACCACTATAGATAATCGATCTAACGTCCTCACCTAAAACACTCTGTGCTTCAGGTATAGTCATAACTGGTTTTGGTAGCCTTAAAACTCTCTTACGTTTCCTCCCACTCTCTTCTCTCTTTAAACTCTCTTCTAAAACTTTCTTAACACTCTCTAGTTCACGCTTTATACTAGTTAGTGTTTCCTCTAGTGATGTAATTGTTTTCTCTAAAGCTCTAACTTTCTCCAACATAGCACTAGCATCTACTCCTCCACTAGACTTTCTCTCTTCTTTAACAATGGGTTGCTCGACTCTAGTCTCTCTTATAGGTAGTTGCTTCTGCTTTACTTCTACAACTTCTTCTCTAGCTTTAGAACCCATGTGCTTAGATAGTATTTTCTCACCAACACCAGTCACTACATAGCCATATCCTGTTTTCTCAATAAACCCCCTACTCTTAAGTCTATAGATAACAGCTCTAGCAAGACCAACACTTATACCTAGTCTCTGTGCTACATCCTTAATAGATGCTCCAGGGTACTCATTTAGTGTTTTTAAAACCTTTATTGTTAGTGATTCACTAGGCAATCTCTACTACACCTACTTTATAAGTCACTATTATCTCTACTATATAGTTGATCACTAATAAAGTGGTTTTACATTATTCTACAGTATTACTTATAGCTATTTTATAGGATAAACTCTTCTAATAAGCAAAGTATTTTATAGATTAGAGACTAAGATATTTAATGTAAATAGCCTATGTAGGGGTATAGAGCTGTGTATCGTTTAATAAAACCACTTACAGCTATAGCATTGATTATTGTTATAGCAGGACTTATAACATACAATACTTTCATTAATAAAGAGAATACAGTTCTACAGAGTTTAACAGATATTGTACGTGGAGCAGGGTTTATACCACTACAAGCTCCACCAGTAGAAGCGTTATCTGGTAATGGTACAATACCTCCATTAAACACTAGTAACGTATACATAATAGCTTACTACAAAGTTAATCAAACAATAAATCTTACTAAAGCATCAGAAATATGTATAATACTTCACTGGGGATGGACGTATTTTGATGGAATATACATCCTACTTGATCCAAAGAATGTTCCAACAGACTATGATGAAGCATTCCAACACTCAATAGTCTATGTTAACGTACGTGTACGTAGTGATGGATGGATTCTAGCATGGATTAATAAGACACAACAGTTATCAGCAATACCCTATAGTGGTAGAGATATTGTTATCGAACTAGGTGAGAAGAACCCCTATGTCAAGGACAAGGTTACAACATTATCATATGCTATATGGAAAATACTAGAACATGTAGATATAGTTCCAGATACAATAGATGCATTAATATCTGTATCAGAAGCTGTTGGATACTATGACTACAAGTACTGTGGACCAAACAACCATACTGGATTTCTAGCAATAATAGGTGTACGTGGATACACAACTGGTTCACTAACTAAGACATTTGACTTCTCAATAGGTAGTGCATTCGCTATTAGAGACGCAAAGCTTGTGACAAACTATAAGATCTATCTATCTAAGAGTTACTATGGTAGTAGAACAATATCAGGGTGGATTAGAGTCTATTTAGAAGCAGAAGATGCTACACCAGATACTAAAGTATTTGATAGAACATATAGCTACGATTGCGGCTATTATCCTGGATGTAGCCATACAGATTATGATACAAGAACGCTCACCGATCTAGATATTGAGTCTAACAAGCTATACTTCTGTAAACTAGAGCTTTCATACTCTAATGCTTCCCCACGCCAGTTACGTGGAGAAGTCTATATAGTTATTCTTGGAGAACTTGTTAGCCAGGGCTAGAGCTGGTGGTTTAATGGAGTATATGTTAAAGGCTTTGTCACTAATAGTTGTTTTATCTGTGATAGTATCTAGTAGTATAGGTGTTTCTAGTTGGAACACTCTTTTTGAGAGAACCACTTATTCTAGAGATATTGTTGTTAAAGACTATATACAAGTTGATAATGCAGACTATGTTTTTGAAACAGGTCTTGTATATAATGATAGTGCTTTTAGTGGTGGTGAAGGACCACAGTATAATAGCTACCATCAACCAGTCTATAGTATACTCTACTCTCCAGACTACAGTTTTAGTACACAGTTAAATATGTATGATAATAGTGGTGGACAAGGGCCTAAGTATAGATTGTTTAACCCAATAGTCTATAACACACTATACGGGCCAGATTATACGTTCTATAAACAACTTATTAAATACAACAATACTGGAGGAGAAGGGCCTAAACACCAGTTATTCTCTGCTACAGCCTATGGTATACTGCTTGATCCAGACTACTACTTTATTAAACAATTAAACAGGTATGACAACACTGGCGGTATTGGAACTAACTACTCTAGATTTATTGCTACAAGACTTGGAGTACTATTTCAACCAGATTACTATATGCTTAGACAGCTAATACCGTTTGATAACAGTTATGGATTTGGAAGAAAATATGATCCTGACCGTGGTTTAATCTATGATATACTCTATGGGCCAGACTATATTGCTCAATGGATGCTTGCTGAATGGAATGGTAATGGAACTGGTCTAGAATATTATATCTATAACCCAGTTGTTAACAGTATATTGTATGGTAATGACTATTATGTTTACTGGCTTCTGCCAAGTTATGGTAAGACTGTACGTTTTAATGTATCTCTAACACTTAGTGTTAATGATACTGAAGCATGTGTATGTGATCCTATTAGAGTTAGTGTTAGAGGTGTAGTTAAGGGTCTTGGACTACCTGCTAGCGGTGCTTATGTAAAAATCTATATTATACTTGATAACTGGTCTACAATGGTTTACAATGTCTTATTAAATGATACTGGTGAAGCATCTATAGTTTTTCGTCCAATGTTTAGCGGTGTTTATAGAGTATATGCTGTTCTTATAGAAAGCACTGTATATAGTTCAACAGTTAGTAATGAAGAGTATATTAATGTTGAACCAGCTAAAGTAGAGATCCACTATACACTATATGGAATACCAGCTGTGTACTCAAACATAACACTAAATATAGTCTTAAAGACAGTTAGTGGATACACTCTACCACCTACAGAGAATGTTACAATGTATATAAGCTATGATAATGATACATGGAGCCTCCATGGAGTATACAGTAGTGGTGAAAATGCTACAATATTTATAGAACATAATATTGAGAATAAATTGTATATTAGAATAGTATACCACGATCCATACTCAGATCTTGGTATGAGGAGATTCTATGATACTGAAAAGAATATAATCATAGCAATAATACCTAGGCCAATAATATATCATGTAGAGATCTTGAACCCCGGTCTTGGGCAAATGAATGTATTATCCATAAACTTAACAGACTATTTTGGTGAAGTACCTATAAACGCTATGGTTAATGTAAAGGTTAATGGTAAGAGCTATAGCTTACCTATGGTTAATGGTTTATGCAACTATACAATATACTTTAACAAACCAGGTATGTATGTCATAGAGATTAGCTATAATGGTTTTATAGGTGATGAGAAAGTCTTTGACGCTATTAATCTTAAAATATATGTTGTTGTAACAGTTGATGGAATCCTCTACTACTGGGGTGATTTGGAGGGTATTAGTAGTTGAGATCCACTACAACACTTGTAGCTATAGCTATAATTACATGGGCTATAGTTGCTTCATCAATATTCCTTACTCTATGGTATTCAGGCTTGATTGAACAATATCTTAAAACTACACTTATAGATATAGAACATGTAGCTGTTTATCAGAATAAGTATATGGTTGTCACTATATGGAATAAGGGGTCTTCTAATATAAGTATAGACCTTTTTATAGTTGATGACAGATTAGTGTTTAGTGAAAAATACTTGTTAGAATACAAAGGCTATGCTTATCAAGACAATACTACACAGCCATCAAGAATATTTATTTCAACAGGATCTAGAGCTATAGTAGCCTTCCAAATACCAGATAGTTTGTCTAGAAGACTTGCTCCAAACACCATGCATGAGATTGGTGTACATCTTACTAATGGATATATTTTTGAAAAACCATTTATAGTATACTATTCTGGATTTTTAAGACACCCCATGATAGTCCCACAAGAGTTTGTTAGAATATATGATTACATGGGTTATAACGACTATTCTCTAACAAACATGATCTATGAGACTTCACGTGTATACATACTAGCTAGTGGTATGGTTTTTAATGGAGAAGACTATGATGCACTAGTTATATCATATGATCTGTTTGGCAACGAGATCTGGGTTAAGAGGGTTGACTTTGGTAGAGATGAGAAGGTTACATCAATTAGTATAATAAATGATCTAGTGTATGTAGTAGTTGTATCAACTAGTAACTATACGATAGATACATATATTGTTGTTTTAAATGATATAGGTCGTAAAATAACTGATCGTTTAATAGCTAGTGACGTATTTATAACATCATCTATAGAGTATAATGGGTACTTGTATATGGTAGGGTACAGGATGCTAGATAATGGAGGTTATAGTGGTTATATAGCTGTAGTTGATCCAAACACGCTAGTTACTGTAAACCATAAGAGCATATTTATAGATGGAACTAACACTACAATACATGACATATGTTTTTATGGAGATAAGATAGCTATTGTAGGTGTGACCAATTTTACAAGAGAATATTCTGGAGATGCGTTCTTAGCAATACTTTATAGTGACCTCAATATAGACTCTTATGTAGTCTATGGATATAGTGGTGTTTATGAAGAGTTTAATGGAGTTTATATGGATGGTGAATGTGTAGTAGCTGTTGGTTCTACAAGAACCCCGCAGTCTATTAAACCTATAGCTATTAAGTTATTTAGTAATGGAACTTATAATGTAGTAGAGTATAATGTTGATGGAGTCTTCTATGATGTAATAA